>JACDCM010000420.1 GCA_013817545.1 Gemmatimonadaceae bacterium
GAGGCGCATCCCTCGCGCCCTTCGAGCGCGTGCAAATGTGACCGTGCCGCCCAGCGCTTCCACCCGCTGGCGCATCCCGCGCAATCCGCTACCCTCCGCGCCGACGCTGCCGCGCCCGTCGTCCTCCGCGCTCATGATTTTCGCCCTGAGCCAATTTCCCGAGACGTAGCAGCGCAGCCTCGCTCCGGGTGTGACCCATCGGGAACACCTGGCGGACCGCAAAGGGTCGCCACCACATTGGGGTCTCAACAAACACCCCACCCACCCATGGCGACCCTACAGCAACCACCTGTTCCCGCCGACACGGATCGCGTCGTTCTCGCGGAAGACACTGATGTTCACAAGCCATACGTCCCTGATACCACCGAGTTAACGGAGCTCACAGCCGGTGCGGTAGCGCTTGGCGTCGTGCTCGGACTCGTCTTCGCAGCTTCGAGCGTCTACCTCGCGCTAAAGGTGGGGCTTACGGTAAGCGCGTCGATTCCGATCGCGGTGCTGTCCATCACGATCTTCCGCTACATCGCCAAGGCGTTTGGCGCGAAGCCCGCGACGATTCTGCAAAACAACATCGTGCAGACAACGGGCTCGGCTGGCGAATCGATCGCCGCCGGAGTGGTCTTTACGCTGCCCGCTCTGCTGCTCCTCGGCTACGCGCTTCCATGGACGACTGTAGCCGCGATCGCGCTCGTCGGCGGCTTGCTCGGCGTGCTGCTCATGATACCGCTCCGCCGAAGCCTCATCGTCAAGGAGCACGCCAATCTCAAGTATCCGGAGGGAACTGCCTGCGCCGAAGTTCTCATCGTGGGCGAGCAACGCGGCATTCAGGCGCGGACCGTTTTCATGGGCTTCGGACTGGGCGCGTTATATAACGTCCTGATGCTACTATTGCGGCTCTGGCAGGAATACCCAGCCAAGCTGTTTGAGCGCACGATCGACGGTCGAACGGACAACTTTGGATTCATCAGCGCCGAGCTGAGCCCGGCGCTCACCGGAGTTGGCTACATCATTGGCCCGCGCATCGCCGGCTTCCTGTTCGGCGGCGGGTTGCTCTCCTACTTCGTGCTGATTCCGGCGATCAAGCTTTTTGGTGGCGGGCTCACCACTCCGGTAGGACAGACCACGGATCTCATCTCCGGCATGACGCCGGCGCAGGTGCGCGCGAACTACGTCTTCTACATTGGGGCCGGAGCCGTCACCTGCGCGGGACTGATCAGTCTCGCCCGAGCGCTCCCGACAATCTGGAGCGCGCTGGTGCACGGCATGGGAGACATTCGTTCAGCGCGCGCGGGCACCACAACCACTCGCCGAACACAGCGCGATTTGCCCATGATAGTGGTGCTTGTCGGAACATTAGCGCTGGCAATCGCGATGGTTGCTCTGCCCCAGATCGGCATCAACGTGGTGGGCGCGGTCCTCGCCGTCTTCTTCGGCTTCCTGTTCGTCACCGTCTCCAGCCGAGTGACCGGACAGATTGGCGCCTCGGCCAACCCCATCTCGGGGATGACAGTCGCGACCGTACTCATGACCGCGCTCATCTTCCTCGCGGTCGGCTGGACGGGAATAGAGCATCGCGTGCTGGCACTCTCCATTGGCGGCGTAGTGTGCATAGCGGCGGCGGTTGCCGGTGCGACATCGCAGGATTTGAAGACTGGATACCTGGTGGGCGCTACACCCGCGAAACAGCAGATCGGACTCGTCTTCGGTGTGGTCACCTCCGCGATCCTGATTGGCGGCATTATCCATTTCCTGAACGACGCCAAGACGACGATCGTTGCACGCGATTATCCGGGCGTTGCTGTCTCGCAGATTGAAGCAGAGACCATTCAGGTGCAGGGTCAGTCGTACCGCGTCGGACGCCTGTTCGAGCAGACCGGAGCCGCCCCTGCTGGCAAATACCTGGTGGATCAGAGTGGGTCCATTCGGTATCTCGTGGATCCGGGAATCGGAGGCCGCGAGCCAATCAATTATGACGGCCAGCAGGTTGAAAAACTGGACTCGCCCAAATCCCAGATCATGGCGCTCGTGGTCGATGGAATCCTGACGCAGAAACTGCCGTGGGTGCTGGTCATGATCGGCGCCTTCCTCGCCATAGCGATCGAGATGATAGGAATTCCCTCCCTTCCGGTGGCTGTTGGTGTGTATCTGCCGATCTCGACCTCGGCGACGATGTTCATGGGTGGCGTCGTGCGTTGGCTGGTGGAGCGACGCATGACGGCGGAGCAACGAGGTGGGGCCGAGTCCGACTCGGGACCGGGCGTGCTCTTCTCGTCCGGACTGATCGCCGGCGGCGCGATCCTGGGCGTGGTTTACGCCGCCATTCAGGCGCAGAAGTGGGATGCGGGCTTCAACATGTCGCAGTCGCTGGGCGCGTTCGCGCAGAGCAACACCGTTGCGATAGTGATTTACACTGTGATGCTGCTCGTGCCGCTGTATCTGGTGGCGAAGAGAAAGCCCGGACCGTGAACGCTCAGTAACTGTTGTCGCGTCAACATTGCCCAATGGACAGCGTGGAAGGATGCGTCGTTTTACGCAGTTGCCGAGCGCGGATGACGTAGTTCCTGCGGTCCCTGCGCTGTTCACTGTTACCGATTCAAGAGTTAAACTGGGAACCATGTCTACCAATCGAAACCGAACAGGTATCGCTGCCGCCTTCCTTGTACTGGCTACAAGCACGTCACTTGCCCAGGACCGCCAAGTCGCGGATCTGATAGTGACCAACGGCCGGATCTACACAGTCGACGACAGCCGCCCACTTGCCCAGGCGATGGCGATTGCCGCAGGCAAGATTCTCTTCGTCGGCTCGGACCGCGGCGCGAGAGTCTTTGCCGGACCGAACACCAGGACGACAGATCTCGCTGGGCGCACTGTGATCCCTGGAATGGTGGATGCGCATGCGCACCTGCTTGGGCTCGGCGTCGCGCTCCAGACCGTCGACCTCGTCGGCACGAAGTCGTACGCCGAGATCATTACGAAGGTGACTGCGCGCGCCAGGGAAGTACCCGCGGGAACCTGGATCACCGGCCGCGGTTGGGACCAGAACGACTGGCCCGACACGCGCTTTCCTTCGCACGAAGCACTCTCGCGCGCGGTGCCCAATCATCCGGTTTACCTCACGCGCGTGGACGGTCACGCAGCGCTCGTAAACGCGAAGGCAATGGATGCCGCGGCCCTGACGGCGGCAACACAGGATCCCAGTGGCGGCCGAATCGAGCGGCGCACAGTTGGCGGTTCGCCATCGGGAGTCCTGGTTGACCGCGCCATGGGTCTTGTTGGACGCGCGATCCCGTCACTTACGCGCGAGCAGACGCGGGCAGCTGTGCTCGCAGGCATCCAGGAAGCGAACCGCTGGGGACTCATCGGCGTACATGACGCCGGTGTCGGCCAGTCGACCATCGATCTTTACGAAGAGCTGGCGCGTGAAGGACTGTACAATCTGCGCAACTACGTGATGATCTCGAGCGACGACTCGACTCTGGCTCATTACTTCCGGCGCGGACCCCAGAGCGCCCTGTACGATGGCCGTGTCTGGATCCGAAGCATCAAAATTTCGGCGGACGGCGCGCTCGGGTCGCGCGGCGCGGCACTACTTGCGCCATACAGCGACGAGCCGAGCT
>JACDCM010000421.1 GCA_013817545.1 Gemmatimonadaceae bacterium
TGCGCTTCCCTCAGCTCCACTCACGCGAATGCTATCCGTCATGAACCGGGAGAGCGTGAATCACTTCGCCGAGTTGATATTCCGGAACGCGGCACGTGACGCGTTGATGGATCAGGGTCGCGCTGCCGAGCCTGGTCTCGGCTCAACGGAGACAGCAAACGCCCTGCTGCAGCGCTTCATGACGGAAAAGGTCGGCGCCCAGCCCGGCGCGGTACACGCGGCGGACGGCAGCGGTCTCTCGGTGCTGGACCGCGCGTCACCACGCTCGCTGGTGCAACTTCTCTCGCACGCGCACAAGGCGGACTGGGCTGATGCGTTTCACGCTTCGCTTCCCGTCGCGGGACAGTCGGAAATGCTTCGTAACCGAATGAGATATACGCCCGCTCAGGGTAACCTGCATGCCAAAACCGGGACGACCAACTCGGTCATCTCGCTCGGCGGCTATGTCACCGCGCAGGACGGCGAGTTGCTCGCTTTTGCGTTCATCTACAACGGCCGGGACCGGTGGAACGCGAAGAGTACGATCGATCAGATGGGAGCGACGCTGGCCGGGTTTGTCAGATAAGAGTGTGGTCCAAGGCGGTCCAGACTGCTTCGCACAAGAGATCGATCCTTTAGAACCGCTCAGACCACTGGTATTTATCGAACCTTTCCGTCGTTTGGCGTCACTCTCCCGCTCCGCATGGATAATGCAACGCACCGGAGAATCCATGAGCGAAATAGCCTCAAACCGGCATCAGGAACGAAAGCTTGACAGGATGCTGCGGATGGAACGGATCTAACGGATCGTTCCCGGCGGTGGCCTGAGAACGGTTTGGCTATATTCAAAACCTGGGTGCTTGATTGAAAGAGTACCGGCGCCTACGACCCGATACTACGAATCAACACCCCACGCTTCGCCAATTCGCCGATGTACTGTTCAGGCGGAACGCACTCATCCGGCGTGTACACTCCAGCCGGCGCAATCTCTTTCCGCGCCTGCATCTGCCCGGTTATCGATAGCGAATAACCCGTCGTCCGCATCATGGCGCTTATGCCACGCTCCTCATCGTAGCGGTCGATAAGCTCGAAGCCGACAGTCTTTTTCGCGCCGCCTTTCTCCCCTTCGACAGACACTCGAAGCGCCACGAGATCCTTGCCATGTGGCTTCGTCAGGCGCGGAGTCGCTGCGGCGACGAAGAGATCTCGTGGCACAACTTTAATTCCTTTCACGTCCACCGGCGCCAGTTCCAGCAATCCGAGTTCCCGGATGGCCTGCATTATCTCGGCGTGACCGGGATAGCGGAGGGTCTTGTACTCCATGCTGGGGATCTTTCCTTCGTACCGAAAAGCCATCGTCGACAGACCGCCAGCGGTGTGAAACGCTTCCAGCTCCCCAACCGGCTTCGGAAAATCAACGCGTTCACGTTCCGACAGCGCTTTCATCTGAACCCGCTTGCCATCTCGCACAATCCAGGACAGTGTCGTGTAATAGTCCAGAACGCCCTCGAGCGAGTACACGATCTGATAGCCCAGCGGCGGCTCAGGATTCTGTGGCAGCCCACCAACGTAAATGCGAAGTGAGCTTACCGAGTCCAGCTGATTGATTCCGTGCTGCGCGAGAATGTTCACCATCCCCGGGGCCAATCCGCAGTCTGGAACGACGGTAACGTTCTGCGTCTTTGCGGCCGCGTCGAGCTCCTTCTGCTGAAAAACGATTTCCGTGTTCCCGCCAAGGTCGCAGAAATTAGCTCTGGATTGGACAGCCTGTTCCGCGAGCTGGAGATTGAAGTAATACGGAATCGCGCTCATCACGGAGTCACTCTCGCGCATCACGGCGCCCAATGCTTCGCGGTCGCGAACGTCGAGCGGCGTGGGGATTAACCGTTTACCGGAATACGGAGCCAGAAAAGGAGGGAGGTGATCGATTCGCACGTCGGCGAGCCGCACCTCGGTGACCTCCGGATTTTGCAGCAGATCATATGCGCACGCCGAGCCTTGAAGCCCGGCGCCGAGAACTAGCATTCGCATTTGGCGGTGATTCTCCCTGGAACATGATGTCACAACGAAGGGCGTAACTTAACGCCATTCGAATTGACGCGTCAGCGTCACCGGCCGCGCACGTTCCTCGCTGTATAAGCCCGCATGATTGAAAACGACAGCGCGACCGCCGACTGGCGGAGCCACCTTATCCAGGATCGCGCCGGAATTCGGCGAATACTCGAAGCCACGCATCGAATCGCCGTGCTCGGCATCAAGACTGCGGACTCAGGCCAGGCCGCGTATTACGTCCCCGAGTATGCGCATTCAACGGGGTACGAGATCATTCCCGTTCCGGTCTACTATCCGAAGGTCACCGAGATTCTGGGAAGTCAGGTCTATCGCAAAGTGGCTGACGTGCCGGGCGAGGTCGACATGGTGAACGTATTTCGTCGCCCACAGGACATTCCGCAGCATGTGGACGACATTCTTGCCAAGAAACCGAAGGCAGTCTGGTTTCAGGCTGGAATACGTAACGACGAAGCCGCCGAGAAATTCGCCAGGGCGGGGATCGACGTCGTTCAGGATCACTGCCTGATGGTGGAGCTGAGGTCACTGGGCAAATAACTGGTGGATTGAGCCCGAAAATGTGGCTACCGCCGCTGTCTCCAATGAACAGCGGCGGTAGCGATCAGCATTTCGAATTCAGTCGACTGCAAGTCCGTCCTACTGAGCAACCTCAACTATCGTCTCGCCACGGCGACTGTTCAGCGTCCAACGGGCACCGAGAATCTGCCTGGCTCCGGGGCTTTTGAGACCCACCAGAGATTGGTTCTGAACGAGCCAGGTGCCCGTTGTATTCACCACTGTGGGCACGCGTTCACCAGATGGACGCGTCGCAAGTTTTCCGCTCTTCCGGAGAGTGATGCTGCCCACTACGGAATCGAAGGTGGGCGCCATGCCAGCCAGAACATCGAGTCCAATTCGAGACGCACCCGGTTCTATGCGGGCCACGACATTGTGCAGAGTGATCTCGCCGATGCGAACAGTGTTCGCCACGGCTGTCATGCTGCTCGCATCCGCGCGCGGCTCCGAAGGAAAAACGCGAACGATTGGACGATGACGCCACGCGCTTTCCAGAATAAGACCTTCGACAGCAGGATCGATGATCGCGGTTACGGTGTCGGAGCCGAGCGACAACACTACCTGTCCGAAGCCTGAGTCGGACGAGATCCATTTAACCTGAGTCGAATCCGAACCGGTTGCTTTCTGCACATTGTCACGCAGCCACGTGGCACGGGTCCGCTCGGGTCGTGAAAGCGGCGAGCCAGGCAGGGCTGCGAGCGACCTGAAGTCGCTGAGACGGTGGTAGACCGGAATCAATCCCTCGGCGATCATTTTCGCATCGCCGCCGAAAAAGCGGGCTTCCTCCATCAAGACGGCGCCAATCTTCAGGGCGCCGCGAGAGCCAAGGTACTTTCCAAGTGCCAAGCGGGCCTCAGGATCGCGGGGTGCCAGACGTACCGCGTCGTAGTACAGCGATTCGGCGGCGAAGACCTGACCCGATTGAAGAAGTGTGTTGGCTCGCTGCAGGGGAGATTGCGCGCTCGCGGGAATGACGCCGCCAAGCGCGAGTAGTAGCGTT
>JACDCM010000422.1 GCA_013817545.1 Gemmatimonadaceae bacterium
GGCGAGATGCGTTCCAGCGACCCACGCACTACGGCTTCCCGAAACGGTGCCCCTTCCTCGAGGAGCTGCCGGTAGTGCGAGACGAGCAGAATTCCGTTTCGCGTTGCGATTCCGAACAGCGTCACAAAGCCGACAAGTGATGCAATGCTCACGATTCGCCCGGTGAGCGCGATCGCGATAACGCCGCCTATAAGGGCGAGAGGCAGGTTGGCCATCACGAGGGTCGCCGTACGCGCCGAGCGGAACTCTGCGTACAGGATCAGAAAGATCGCCGCGATCGAGATGATCGAGAGCATCGCGAGCGTCCGTGTCGACTCCTCCTGTGCCTCGAACTGACCGCCGTACTCGACGTGGTAACCGGCTGGCAAGGTCACTTGCTCGGCGATCGCCGTTCGGATGTCGGCTACAGTGCTGCCCAGGTCGCGATCGGCGACGTTCGCCTGCACCACGATCTTCCGCTGCACGTTCTCACGCGAGACGGTGTTCGGTCCGAGGTCGGTGACGATGCGCGCGAGCTGCGAGAGGGGGACACGCTGGCCCGTCGGCGTGTCGAACATCACGCCTCCGATTGCGGCGGCGTTGGACCGCAGCGTTTCCGGAAAGCGAACCACGAGGTCTACGCTGCGTCCCTCCTCCAGAACCTGCGAGACGGCTTCTCCGTTGAAGGCGACGTCGATGGCCTCGGCGAGATCTCCGACGTTCATCCCGTAGCGCGCGAGCGCGCCGCGATCGGCCTGAATACGGAGCTGAGGAACATCCATCTGCTGCTCCAGCTGCAGGTCGGCTACCCCCCGCACCGACTGCATCGCGTCTCGCACCGCCGCGCCCACCTCCCGGAGCTGGTACAGGTCGGGGCCAAATATCTTCACGGCAATGTTGGCGCGCGTCCCCGACAGCATGTGGTCGATCCGGTGCCCGATCGGCTGGCCGATCGTGACATTGGTTCCCGGAATCGACGCGAACTCCCTTCTGAGCTGGTCAAAGAGCTCTTCCTTTTCTACTTCTCCCTTGAGTGTTACGTCGATCTCAGCCGCGTTCACGCCCTGGGCGTGCTCGTCGAGTTCCGCGCGTCCCTGCCGGCGGTCGGTGTTCTTCACGGCGGGATTCGCGAGCAGTATCTGCTCCACTCGCCGGCCGATCGCATCCGATTCATCCAGCGAAGTGCCGGGGATGGTCACGACGCTCACAGTCAGCGCTCCCTCATTGAATTCCGGGAGGAATGCCGAGCCGAGCAGGGGAACGATTGCCAGTGCGAGGGCGAGTGTCACCGCGGCACCGGCGAGGACGCGCTTCGGATGCGCGAGGACACTCTCCAGCACACCGGCATAGCGCGCCTTGAGCCAGTGGACCAGCCGGCTCTCGTGCTCCGTCTGCACAGCCTTGGCATTCGGCAGGAGATAGCTGCACAGCACCGGTGTGACGGTCACCGCGACGAGCAGTGAAGCAATGATGGAGACGACGTATGCGAAGCCCAGAGGACGCAGGAGCCGTCCCTCCACACCGCCGAGAAAGAAGAGTGGGAGAAAGACGACTATAATGATGAGCGTCGCGTTCACGATCGATGCACGAATCTCGCGCGAGGCATTGTACACGACGCTGAGTGCAGATTGCCGGTCCGCTGGCGGGAGATGATGGTTTTCCTTGAGGCGACGGAAAACGTTCTCGACATCGATGATTGCATCGTCGACCAGAGCGCCGATTGCGATCGCCATGCCACCCAGGGTCATCGTGTTGATGGTGATGTCCATCAGCTTCATGGCAAAGATCGCCACGACGAGCGAGAGCGGGATTGCAACTATCGAGATTGCCGTCGTCCGGAAGTTCCAGAGAAAGAGAAAGAGGATCACGACAACGAAGATCGCCCCGTCGCGGAGGGCCTTCATTACGTTGTTGACCGCCACCGTAATAAAGTCGGCCTGGCGAAAGAGCTCGGACTCCACCTTCATCCCCTTTGGTAACGTGCGCTGAATGTCCGCCAGCTCACGCCCGATACGCTCAGTGAGCTCCAGTGTGTTCGCGCCTGGCTGCTTCTGAATCGCGAGCACGACTCCGGGCTTGGCGTTCACGGACCCATCGCCGTACTTCGGCGCCGCCCCAACGCGCACGTCGGCGACCTGACCCAGAAGCACCGGCACACCGCCCCGCACGGCGACAACAGTGTTCGCGATGTCCTCGGCGCTCTGCACGCGTCCGATTCCGCGGATCACGTACTCCTGCCCTTTGTCCATGTACACGCCGCCGGATGCGTTCTGGTTCGACCCCTCGGCGGCTTGCACCACATTCTCGAGCGTCACACCTGTCGCCAGCATCCGCGCCGGGTCCGCGATGACCTGGTACTGCTTCACCTCCCCTCCAATTGGAATCACCTGCGCGACGCCGGGGACAGCGAGCAGCCGGCGGCGGATCGTCCAGTCGGCCACGGTTCGGAGCTCCTGCGGCGGCTGCGTTCCGGTAAGCCCGATCATCATGATCTCGCCCATGACCGATGACACCGGAGCGAGCACTGGAGGCGATACACCGGTTGGGAGCGATGCCGCCACTGTTTGAAGCTTCTCGGCCACGATCTGCCTGGCGCGGAAGATCTCCATTCCCCAGTCGAACTCGACCCAGACAACCGAGATCCCCTGAGCGGTTGATGAGCGCACGCGCCGCACGCCCGTGGAACCATTCACCGCGGTCTCGATCGGGAAAGAGACGAGCGCCTCGACTTCCTCGGGCGCCATTCCGTGCGCCTCCGTGAGTACGGTGACTGTCGGCGCCGTGAGGTCGGGAAAGACATCCACGGGCATCCGTGACGCCGTCCACGCGCCCGCGGCGAGCATGAGTGCCGCCGTGGCGAGGACGATGACCCGGTTCCCGAGCGACCAGGCGATGAGCTTGTTCAGCATGAGTCTGTCTCCTAGTGCCCGTGCCCTTCCGCGGGCACTGCTGTAGAGAGCGAGGCGAGCCGCACTTGGTAAGGTGCGCCCGTCACGACGCGCTCACCCTCCTTTATTCCCGAAAGCACGAGCGTTAGCCCGCCCTCGGTGCCGCCGACCGTAAGCTCTCGCTTCTCGAATGTCTCCCCCGCGGGTTGCACGTAGGCGATCGGACGGCCGTTCTCGTCGAGGATGGCCGAAGACGGCACGACCACGCCATCGGCTCGACGCCCAGTGCCCACTGACACGCTTGCGTTGGCGCCGACTCTGATCGCACCGTCTGCGTTCGCAATCTCGTAGATCACTGGAACGGTGCGCGACAGCGAATCGATGACGCTGCCAAGCGACACCGTGCGCCGCGCGCGATACTCGTGAGGCGAACCTTCGAGCTGAAACGTCGCTCCCGACGCACGACTCACCAGCGGCGCGCTCGCCGCTGGCACGTTCACCGTGAGCCACACTATCGAAGGATCGATGATGGTGAAGAGCGGAGCGCCCGCGTCGACACGGCTTCCTGGCGTGATGCTCCGCGCGGTGACGACTCCTCCAATCGGCGCTCTGATCGCGATCTTGCCACCCGCGGTGAGCGCGCCGCCTCCGAGCCCGCCGAGCGCCTCACGCGCAGCCTGAAGACGGATTTCCGCCTCGTGCACGCGGCGCTGCGGAATCGCCTCGGCGGCAAAAAG
>JACDCM010000423.1 GCA_013817545.1 Gemmatimonadaceae bacterium
GAGCCATCTGGGAGGGACCCGTTACTGTTGAGTCGGCGGAGGGAGATTGTTGGGACTGAGCTATTGGCGCAGCAATGAACAAAAGGACGGCAAGAAGGCTGTAAGACTGCATTAGGGGGGTGCTGAAAGTGTGCAAGCGACATTAGCTGAAGGAACGCACCACCCGCGAAAGGCGAACCTCGGGAGTTGCAGTGACCGATCATTGAGGCGTCGCTCGGTGCGCAATCAAGCGAAGGGAAGAAAGAAGCCGTGCTCACGGCATCCTCAGATGCAACTACGCAGGAGATTGCCGGAACGTTAGGGCTTGGGACGGTGTCTGGGGCACAATCTCGAAGATTCGTCTGGTTCTCGCGACTATAGGACCACGCCGAACTATTAATGATAGTTCCGCCCTAGCAACCCTTACGCATCATACTTGAAGGCGCGTCACGCCCGGGAAAGAATCGAACCCGTTGTCGAAGCTCTTCGAAGCGAGATGAATCGCGTCGCGAGCGGATATCCCGGGTGTCCGTAAACAATGGCTTTCGCCCGTTCCGCGTCCGCCAGCTCAATCGCGAACACGTCGTCGACTACTCCCAACAGAGCGTCGAATGCTGGCTGAATGGCCTCGCGGCGCGCGATGGCCATGTACCGGTGCAGAATTTCCTGCAAGACCTCGGCGTTACTCGCCAGTCGCTCTCCCGCCGCAATCGCATCCTCAAGTAAACGCTGAGCGTCGGCCTTGTGACGGTGGGGCGCGCCCACGAGGTACATGGGTATGTCGGAATCGACAAAAATCACTGGCCGTTCTGACCCACATAGCCGCGTTGGATCTCAGCGAGCATCTGCTCGACGTCCCCCACGGGGAATCCATGACGCGCTGCTGCTCGCACAGCGGATAGCTTTCGGCTTGAAAGCTGAGCTGGCTCACGGCTCCGAACCGCACGGATAGCGTGCCTGACCCATTCGGACACGCTCATTTGATTGCGCCGAGAGGGCTTCTAGAGATCCCGGTATTCCGATTCCCCGAGCGGTACTTGCAGGCGTTTACTCATGCTTATGAGTGTATTTCACTCATTGGTGAGTCAAGAGCCCAATCCTCCACTGGGGAGCGGCCACATGCGCTCCCTGTTGCTACCCCGCCGGTCCGTCTCAGCGTGCTCCCAAATAAATGCTTGATTCGCGCAGCCGCAGCCGGCAGTCACTGGTGTCTAGCCGCACCCTAGTCCCGTTCCCTGATTCCTTATCCCCGGTCGCTTATCCACAGTTCCTTGTCCCCTGGTTCCTTGTCCCTCCTGGTTCCCAACCCGAATCCCCAACCCCACCCTCACCGTAGTCCCGTTCAAACCTTTTGGGCCCTTCAGTTATCTGATATGCCAACTGAACGTGAGCGGAACTCGGAGAGAATGCACGCGATGACACTCGATGCGGCTTACCTTACCGCCGGCACCGGACGCGATGATGCGTCCCTGGCGGCGGCTGGCGACCGCGTGGCGTTCGAGCGGCTATACCGGGCCAACGTGAACCGGGTGTTCTCGCTTTGCGCTCGCATGTGCGCGGACCGCGCTCGAGCCGAAGAGCTTACGCAGGACGTGTTTGTGCGCGCGTGGGAAAAATTGCCGCTGTTTCGCGGCGAGAGCGGGTTTTCGACGTGGTTGCACCGGCTCGCGGTAAACGTGGTTCTGAACGATCGGAAGACGCAGGGAAGGGAGCGCGCTCGTGGCAGTGTCGACGATGAGGGCGATGATATCGATTCACTTCCGTCCGGCCGCCGGGAGCACCACGCCGAACGGATGGACCTCGAAGCCGCGATCGCGACGCTTCCGCCCGGCGCGCGAAAGGTTTTCGTTCTGCATGATGTGGAGGGCTTCAAGCACGAGGAGATCGCTGGCATGCTCGGCGTGACGAGCGGTGGAAGCAAGGCACAGTTACATCGAGCACGTCTCCTACTGAGGGAGAAATTGAACCGATGACAAATTCAACAATGAATTGCGATCTTTTCGGCGAGCGCCTGTCCGACTATATGGAGGGGACGCTCGACCTGGCGGCGCGTGATGCGATTGATGCGCACGCGAAAGTGTGCGCGCAATGCAGCGCGCTTCTGAGCGATATCCGCGCGTTAGCTCACGATGCCCGGGTGATGCCGGCGCTCGTCCCCTCGCGCGATCTCTGGAGCAGCATCTCCCCGCGCATCGAGGCACCCGTAGTTGGTGCTGACGTCTTCTCGCGGCGGCGCTCCCGGCGTCTCACGCTTGTGCCGTGGATCATGGCCGCCGCCGCAGGTCTCGTGTTGACGGCGAGCGGAGTTACGTACGTGGCAACTCGCGATGCAATGGAGAAGCGTTTCGCGGCCCGTGGCGTGGAAAGTTCCCCGACCGCTGTGGGCATCGAAGCTGGCGTCGCGAGAAACGTATCCGCCTCGCCTGGTTACGAGACTACTTACGAGACGGAAATCGGCAACCTGCGGGCAATCGTGCGGGAGCGCCGGGCCGAGCTCGATACCGCTGTGGTAACGGAGATTGAACGCAACCTCGCGATCATCGATCGCGCCATTGCGGAGAGCCGCGCTGCTCTCGCCCGGGATCCGAACAGTGGGTTTTTGAATGGTCAGCTCATGACTTCGCTGGGCAAGAAAGTGGAGTTACTTCGGACGGTGGCAATGCTGCCGGCCCGCACATGATGAGGAGTCTTGAAATGCGACCTGGACTTTGGATAATGGGCGCGGCGCTGGCCGTCCTGCTCGTCCCTTCCGCGGATGCTCAGCGAAAGCGCGACAAGGATCGCGACCGCGATCGTGACCGCGACGACGAAGAGTACGTTACTCGCATAGACACCACGTTTGCCTTCGATCGCGAGGGAACGGTGGCGCTCTCGTCCATGTCGGGGGAGATAGCGGTTACGTCGTGGAACCGTGCGGAGGTGAGGATCAAGGCGTACAGCGAGCGTGGCCAGATTCTCCTCGAGTCCTCGCGCTCCCGCATCGATATGAGCATGCGAGCTCGCGGCGGCCGTGTCGGCGAAACCCGCTACGACGTGACCGTGCCCGCAGGCGCCCGTGTTCTTACGCAAAGCATCTCGGGTGAAATCTCACTCCGGGGTATCAAGGGGGAGTCGACTGCCCACACCGTCAGCGGGGACGTCGATATCGCGGATATGGGTGCTCGTCTCGACGTCACCACGGTCTCCGGATCGGCACGCATTGTCGGGGTTGCCGGAAAGGTGGAGGTCGACGCCGTCAGCGGCGATCTGGAGCTGGAGCGCATCACAGGCGACATCGATGCTTCGACCGTCAGTGGGGAAGTCACGATTGATGGTGCGAGGTCAAAGTACGTGCACGCGAGCTCGCACAGCGGTAACGTCAGCTTCTCCGGTACGATCGATCCTGCCGGTCGGTATGAGCTCGAAACGCACTCCGGAAATGTGCAGCTGATGCTTCCAGCAACGGTTGCGGCAATGCTGGATCTCGAGACCTTCAGCGGCGAAATCGAGAGCAACGATTTTCAGATGATCCTCCAGCCAGGCTCGCAGAATGGCGGGCGCCGTCGGATGGCGTTCAAGATAGGCAATGGTGGTGCTCGTATCTCGGCTCAGACACACAG
>JACDCM010000424.1 GCA_013817545.1 Gemmatimonadaceae bacterium
GATACCCGTGTCAGGCGGGACGACGCGAAAGTTCGAGAACGCTTCCTGGCCCCAGCGAAGAAACGCGTAGCGCTCCTGATTGCGATCGAACTCGAGGTTGGCGTTGATCAGAAATGCGGCATCGGATCCGTACTCGTCCACCTGTACCGAATGATCGATGACGAGGTCTACAGGCTGCAAAGGATTTATCTGCTTCGGATCGCCGCCAAGTCGCACGATCGCGTCACGCATCGCTGCAAGATCGACAACGGCTGGAACCCCCGTAAAATCCTGAAGCAACACACGCGCGGTACGAAAAGCGATCTCTTTTTCGACGCGGGCTTTCACATCCCATCCGGCGAGCATTGTGATGTCGGCGCGCTTGACGAAGGCATCGTCTTCATTGCGAAGCAGGTTCTCGAGCAGAATCTTGAGCGTGAACGGAAGACGGTCCACGTTCGCGCCTGGCTGACCCCGCAGAGCGTCGAGTCGAAAGATTGTGTACGCCTTACCGTCAACTGATAGCGTGGCGCGGCTGCCGAATGAGTTAACGGAAATCATGGGAAAGATCTCGTTTGCGCGGTCTGAACTATCATATAGCCGCATGTTGAGCGCTCGGACAAAAAAACGGAATGGCGAAATGTATCACATTCGAACGGCGGGCGAACCGATGCGAATAACCAAACTGGTGACAGGATCGAGCCATGGCACACAGCCCATTACCACATGGTGACTGACCCGTCCCAACCCCTCGACGTCGTTGATGTTGCTGCCGCCTTGATGCGGATTGACTCGACGAGCGGACGAGAAGGCGACGTGATTGCATTCGCGCAGGATTTTCTGGAACGCCGTGGGTGGACAGTGCGCCGCATTCCCGTCAGCGATGGCCGCGACAATATCGTGGCGACATGGACCGACGCAGCTGCCGTAACCTTATCGACGCACCTGGACACCGTCCCACCATTCATTCCTCCCCGAGTTGAAGGCGGTCAGCTCTGGGGTCGTGGCGCCTGCGATGCGAAGGGTATTGCCGCTTCCATGATTTGCGCTGCCGATCACTTGCGTGAGCAGGCCGTACCGGTATCCCTCCTCTTTGTCGTTGGAGAAGAAACCTCCCACGATGGCGCCAACTCCGCGAACCTTTTCCCGACAACGAGCAGGGTACTCATAAACGGTGAGCCGACCGAAAGCACGCTGGCTATTGGAACGAAGGGCGCGGTTCGCGTCACAGTGACGACAAGCGGTGTCGCCGCGCACTCCGCGTACCCGCATTTCGGCCGATCTGCCATCGCCGAGTTGGTGGAACTGCTGCATGATCTCCCCGGTGTCGAGTTTCCAGGCGATCCTGTCCTCGGCGCTACTACCATCAATATCGGCATGATCAGCGGAGGTGTCGCCGACAATGTTCTCGCTCCTGAGGCTCAAGCGCGCATCATGCTGAGGATCGTTACCCCTGCGGACGAGGTGGTTGCGATTTTACGTCGATGGGCAGGCGATCGTGCCTTGATAGCAGAGGGCGTGTCAATGCCGGCCGTTCACCTGCGTGCCGTGGCTGGGTTTTCGACGTCTGTAGTGGCATTCGCGACAGATATTCCCGCACTGACCTCCTGGGGCACGCCTTACCTGTTCGGCCCGGGGTCCATTCGCTTTGCGCATCGGGACGACGAGCATGTAGGCATCGGCGAACTTCGTTCCTCTGTGGCATCCTATGAACGCCTTGCGGTTCGGGCTCTGGAAGAAGCTGCGGAATCTGATGTTTGAATGGTTTGCGATTGCCCATTGAGGCCACCCAGTCATTGCGAGGACACGAAGTATCCGAAGCAATCTCTTTAAAAAACCGCTGGCCTTCGCGCGACAACTGTTGTGGTACGCTCGTTGCGCCGTAGTCTGCGCATGTCTTCGCCTCTCATTGAAACTGGCGCGGGTCACATACTGATCGTGGACGATCATCCCGACACGCGCATCATCTTGCGTCATTATTTCGAGGCAAAAGGATTTAACGTCAGGGAGGCACATGACGGCATTGAGGCTCTGGCCGAGATGCGCGCTAGCCGGCCCGACGCCGTAATCCTCGACATTCAGATGCCGCATTTGGACGGAATAGGTGTCCTGAAAGCCGTTCGATCGGATGAGGTGCTTCGGGAGATCCCTATTCTTGCGCTCAGTGCCCACGCTCTTTCTGACGAAGTGCAACGAATCAAGGATGCCGGTGCGGACCGTTATCTTGCCAAGCCGGCGGACCCGAAATCCGTCCTTGCCACTATCAAGCAGCTTTTGGAAGGACAGGATGACGAAGACAGCTGACTCGTATCGCGATCATCGTGCTGGCGCGTCAGTCCAGCGCTTCGATAAGCGCTCCCTTCAGGTAGCCGGTTTCCGGTATCGTAAGCACTTCAGGGTGATCCAGCGGCTGGCCTCTAAAGTCACGTAAGGCGATTCTCCGCCCTGAATCTCTCGCCGCGTCTTCCAGCATCTCGAGAAATAGCGCCTTACTCAGATGAAAGCTGCAGCTCGCGGAGAACAGGAGACCGCCCGGTTTGAGCAACCTCATGGCGCGCAGATTTATCTCCTTATAACCTCGTAGCGCCCCTGACAACGCCGATTTCGTTTTGGCGAACGCGGGCGGATCGAGCACGATAGTGTCGTAGCGCGAATCGGAAGTTTCCTCCGATCGCAGGAAGTCGAACGCGTCGGCGACCTTGAACTCGATATTGGTCATGCCATTGCAATGCATGTTTTGAGAGGCGCGTGCGAGCGCGGCCGCCGAAGCATCCAGAGCGACAACTGACGACGCTTGCCTGGCGAGATGCAGCGCGAAAGAGCCGTGGTAACTGAAGCAGTCCAGCGCGCGCCCCGCGGCGACCCGGCCAACCAATGCCCGATTCTCCCTCTGATCGAGAAATGCTCCTGTTTTTTGTCCGTCCCATGGAGCAGCCAGGTACCGAACACCATGCTCATGCACTTCGATCTCCCGAGGCACCGATCCATGCAGACATTCGGTTAGCCTGGGCAACCGCTCCTTGTCGCGAATCGGGACATCATTGCGGGCGAGAATCCCCTCGGGCCGCAGCAAAGCAATCAGGGCTGACACTATCGAATCCCGAAACGCCTCAGCGCCAGCGCTGAGCAATTGGACTACCAGCCATCGGTCATACCGATCACATATGAGCGAGGGACATCCATCGGCCTCCCCATGAACAAGCCGGAAAGCCGATGCCACTGGGTGGAGGGATTCACGACGGCGCAGCGCTTTCGCGATCGTGGAGCGCCACCATTCCTCGTCGATCGTGACGTCGGGCCCCCGGTCCAGGAGACGAAGCGAAATCTCGGAGTGCGGGCTCCAGAGAGCCCAGCCGAGCGGCTTGCCCGAGCGATCGAGTACGCGCACCGCACCCGCTGCGGAAGACGGTCTGGTCGTGACATCGCTGCGATAGATCCACGGATGTCCCTGCTCCCACCTGCGGGTTCCCTTCGCGGTTACGACGGCGGCTTCTGGCATTCTGGAAAGTATGGTGAGCACTCAATGATCGGAACGAACTCCGAATGGTCAAGGGCGGTGCAGAAACAGCGGACAACGCAGCACGGCCTATCCGAAATTG
>JACDCM010000103.1 GCA_013817545.1 Gemmatimonadaceae bacterium
CCGCCGCTGTTCCGAAGACAACAAACATGAGAAAGAACGTTGTGATCGCTTCCAGCAGATACGCCTGACCAGATGTAACTCCCTCAGACACGAACTGACCCCCGCCACGCGCGGCCATGAAGGTTGCGTCAGGATACACCGCTTTGAGAGCATAAGCAGCGCTCATGGCGCCTAGAAGCTGCGCGACGATGAAGATCCCCGCCATCAACGGCGCTATTCGGCGTGTGACGAGAAAGCCAATCGTCACCGCGGGATTGAGGTGGCCCGAAAACCGCATGGTTGCGGTAACCATCGCGGCGAGGATCAGTCCGGCTGCGAGAGCGATTTCGACGAGACCAATGCTATTCCCCGATGTTCGTGCTGCGATAAGCGCGCCGCTTCCGACGAAGACGAGGGCGAATATTCCGATGAATTCCGCGACGGCATGGCGCAGCGAATCACGCATGATGAATTCCTGATGGAGAAGGGGGAGGGCTCAACTGCTCGAACGGCTGACTCGGCCAACGGGGAGAGTAGGCTTTCCGCGACGCCGAATCAAGGCAGGTCGCGGTGAAGCCACCAGTCCTGCTCGTGAGCGATGTACCGGCCAGGTTCGATGCGTTACGCCGGAGTGCGTTGTCCGGACGGGAAGTGCACCTGTGGATGCCGGAAGAGATGGACGCCCCAGCGTGGGCGAGCGCCGTGCACGGCGATCCGGACGCGTCGCGAACGTACGCCGAGCTGAGTACGGGGGACTTGCTGGCTGTGGTGGATGTGGCAGACCGCGACCGGGCGAAGCGTGTGGCGGCCGCTATCCGGAGGGCGCTTCCATCGGCGCCGGTCCTGGCAATCGCACGGGGCACGGAAAAAAGACGAAGCAGCACCCGGGGCAGAATTACATGGATTGATGAAGGAGAGCTGCTCGGCGACGCCATCGATCTGTTGTTGAAGCGAGCACAGGACCGGAAGCGTGTGGACGGCCTGCGGCGAGCGTTACGTGGGTCTGATCACTGCGCCTTTCTGGTGCAGCACGATCCCGATCCCGATGCGATCGCGTCAGCGCTCGCGCTGCGCGTGACGCTCGACATGGACGCCGCACATTCACCCATAGTGACGTGTGGCAGGGTCACCCGCCCGGAAAACCGGCGAATGCTCGCTGAGCTCAATGAAACAGTTCAGCATGTGGCTGGGCGGCGTCTGGCAACTCTTGGTCCGTTGATTCTGGTCGACGTGCAGCCGCCGTATTTCAATGTGACCTTGCCGAATGTCGCGGCTGTAATCGATCACCACCCGCCCACCGGGAGGTTTCGAGCGCGCTATCGCGATGTGCGCACTTCCTACGGAGCGAGTGCAACCATGGCCGCGGAGTATCTGCTCACCCGGGGATTTGCTGCGCTAACGCGACCGCTTGCCACCGCGCTCCTGTATGGAATCATCACGGACACCAAATCACTCTCCCGCCCGACCAGTGATGAAGATCTCCAGATGTTCGCTCAGCTGTTTCCGCGGGCGGACCATGCAGTACTCCGCCGAATTCAGCACCCGTCATACCAGCCTCGCACGCTGCACCGCTTCGGCCGGGCTCTGGAGACATCCCGAGTGCGCAATGGGTTTGCCTATGTGCACCTCGGGCGGCTTCCCAAGGATCAGGAGCACATCGTCGCACAACTCGCTGAGTTCTGTCTTGGTATGTCGGGCGCGGAGGTAAGTGCCGTCTCGGGGGTCTTTGGCGGACGGCTGGTAATGAGCACTCGCGCTCTTAATGCCGACGCCAGGCTCGGCGCGCGACTACGTCTTCTCTTCGGCCGCTACGGGAGCGCGGGTGGCCACCCGGTCATGGCCAAGGCAGTGATCGAGCTTTCGGCGTGGAAAAAGGACCATGCATTCGCGGATGATGAACAGCTGGAGGGGACGGTGCGCGCAGCCATGCGGAAAGCGGGGATTGGGGCGAGGAGATAGAAAGGCGGATTGCGGACTGCGGACAAACAACTTCGAGTACCGCGAAGATCACCGCTCGCTACCAGTAGTTAATCCGCAATCCGCAATCATCTCGCAATCCGCAATCCGCTTTCCGCATCCTCTCACCAACTCGGATTCCGCTCCAGAAGCGCCTCGATCTCCGCTGGGGGGAGTGGCTGCGAAAAGAGATAGCCCTGGCCGAATTCGCATCCCAACTTCCGAAGTGCGAGCAGCTGTGGTGTGCTTTCTACCCCCTCGGCTACTGCGCGCAGGTTGACGGTGCGTGCCAGCGTGAGAATAGTGCGAACGAGCTGGAAATGCCGGTCCTTTGTTTCCATCTGGCTGACGAATGAACGGTCGATCTTGATGCAATCGATTGGGAGATGTGTGAGGTAGCTCAGCGAGGAGTATCCCGTACCGAAGTCATCCATGTAGATCTCTATGCCGATCGTCTTGAGGCCGTCGAGCACGGTGATCGCATGGTCGGGGTTTCCGGCAATCACGCTCTCGGTTATCTCGAGCTTGAGGGTGTTGGGTAGAACTCCGGTCGTCTTTACGATATCCGCGATGTGCTCCCTCAGATCTGCCTGCGCGAATTGCTTGACGGAAAGGTTAACGCCGATGGAGAGCGGTTCGGCACGGGGAAATGCCTGTTGCCAGCCGGCTACCTGCCGGCATGCCTCGCCCAATATCCACTGTCCCATGGGCAGAATCATTCCGGTTTCTTCCGCCAGCGGAATGAAGTCATTTGGGGGCACGAGGCCACGTTCGGGATGCTTCCAGCGAATCAGGGCTTCGAAGCCCGCGATCTCTCCGGTTTCGAGCGAGATGACCGGCTGGTAATACGCAACGAATTCCTCTCGCTGCACCGCGTGACGGAGATCGGTCTCGAGCTGAAGCCTTGCGAGCGCATCAGCGTGCATCGCACGATCGAACATCTCGTAGCGTGCCTTGCCGGCACCCTTGGCGCGATACATTGCCAGGTCCGCACTACGAATCATGTACTCCGGCAATCCGTGCGCGGTGGCGCTGTCGACGATCCCGATGCTGGCTGACGTGTAGACCTCGTACCCGCTCAGGTTCACGGGCTCTGCCAGCGACTTGAGAATGCGCTGTGCGACGCGGGCGGCATCGGCGACATTTCGGATTCTGTCCAGAAGGATGCCGTACTCATCCCCTCCAAGGCGCGCGACCGTGTCCTCGGTGCGGAGGCACTGTTCCAGACGTCGCGCCACGGCGACGAGCAACTCGTCTCCCACCTGATGACCCAGGCTGTCGTTCACGACTTTGAAGCGGTCGAGATCGAGGAACAGGATCGCGAAGAGATGATCGGGGTATCGCTTTGCTCGCGCGATCGCCTGGTCGGTGCGCTGCATGAACAGCGTCCGGTTCGGAAGACCCGTCAGTGCGTCATGCAGTGTTGTGTGTCTGAGCTTTACTTCCTCTTCCTTTCTGTCCTGTATCGCGCTGTGCAACGTCAGCTCTGACGACAGCGTCTCTACAAGACCGGCAATCGCCGCTACGTCACGATCGCTCCACTTGCGCTCAGGACTTCCCATGACGCACAAGGCGCCCAGAACGGCGCCATCCTGCTCCGCCGAGAATGGTACGACAATGAGGGGTGCAGCTCCCGCTCCGTCGCCGCCTGATGGAATGAGCGCGATCTTGCCGAGGGCAATCGCATGCGCCACACGCACGCTATCCTGCTCGGCGATTTCGTTGTGCGGGGAGGATGCGCCTGCCGCATCGAACTTTCCGCGGATCGCCACACTGTTGCCGATGACGGTGCAGACGAACGCGACCGGCGCCTCCAGCGAACTTGCCGCGAGCCTCGCCACGCGATCGAACGAGTCCTGCGGGACACTGTCGAGAAAGGTTATTCGATCCAAAAGCGGTATGTCAGCTGTGACGCCGAATTACCAGCGCCGCGTTGATTCCGCCAAAGCCGAACGAGTTCGTCACAATGTGCTCCACGTGAGCCTTTCGCCCTGTGCGCGGGATATAGTCCAGGTCGCACGCATCGTCAGCTGACTGAAGGTTCACAGTTGGGGGAAGCCAATCGTGTTGCAATGCCAACGCGCAGATCGCCGCTTCGATCGCGCCAGAGGCGCCGAGTGCGTGTCCGTAATATCCCTTTGTCCCGCTAACCTGCAACCGCTGGGCCGAGGCCCCGAAAACGCGTTTGATAGCAAGTGTTTCAGTTGCGTCGTTGAGAGGCGTTGAGCTGCCGTGGGCATTCACGTAGTCGATCTCGCCAGCACTTACCTGAGCGTCTCCCAGAGCGCGCTCCACAGCGCGCGCGGCCTGTGAACCATCCGGTAGCGGCGCAGTCATGTGGTATGCATCGTTCGAGACACCATAACCTAGCACCTCGGCGTATACTGGCGCGCCGCGAGCCATGGCTCGTGTCCTCTCCTCGAGAATCAGCACGGCGGCGCCTTCCGCCATTACGAAGCCATCACGGTCCTTGTCGAACGGCCGGGAAGCAGTGCCTGGATCATCGTTCCGCGTTGACATTGCGCGAATGATCGCGAAGGCCCCGAAGCACAGCGGCCAAAGAGGCGCTTCAGCGCCACCGCAGATCATGACGTCGGCATAGCCATCGCGGATCTGTCGAAAGCCATCGCCGATTGCAATCGTGCCTGACGCACAACTCATCGCATTAGTGCTGTTGGGTCCCTGCACGCCGAACTCGATCGCGATGTTGCAGCTCGACGCCCCTCCAAAAACCATGAGCGCCAGGGCAGGATCGACGTCCTTGACGCCGTTCGTGTAATAGTGACCGCACTGCTCCTCGGCGTAGCCAACACCGCCGAGTGCAGTGCCCATCATCGCCCCCACCCTTTCGCGGTTTTCCGTGCCTAATTCAAGTGCGGCGTCACCTATGGCCATCTTTGCGGCAGCAACCGAGAAGTGCCCGAAGCGGTCGAGGCGGCGCGTGCGTTTGCGCTCCATGAAATTACCTGCGTCGAAATCGGGCACCTCCGCGGCGTTGTGGCTGCGAAATGGGGTGGGATCAAATCGGGTCACGCCCCGCACCGCGGAGCGCTGCGCGAGTATCCCTTCCCACAGGCCCTGCCGCTCCAATCCAATGGCCGTAATCGCTCCAATACCGGTGATAACAACGCGACGTCTATCCTGCACGAGTATCCTCCTGGACGGCAATTCCCCTTGAATTTCTCTCGGCTACCGTGGCGAGTCCCGCGAGGGTGCGCGACGCGATGCCATGAATGAAGACGGGTCCTATCACATGAACCGCCGCTGTCACGCCGATCAACGGCCATCGCGGGCCGTTCCAGGCATGCACGATACGCACACGCACTCCGCCACCCACAGCTTGGAACGTCCACTCCACGTCCATCTCGCTGGTGATGCCGCGGATGTGACGATAACGGATTGCGGGGGCGCTGTGATCCACGTCCATCTCCGAGGTCCACCATGTGGGCCAGCGAACCGGTCCAAAGGGGCGCCACGCGGCCATCTCCACAATGCCGCCGCCATCGGCTGTACGCTCTAGGAATCTTACGGAGCGATAGTGAGACAAATGGTCCGGCCATCGCTCCACTTCTCGCGCGAGCGCAAAGATGGCTGCCAGTGGCGCGCCTACGATCTGCTCATCGATCGTCTCCATGGGGCGGCCGAGCGGCATCTTACCGAGCTTGTAGTTCGCGCGCGGTGCCACGGGATGCACTGTCATTCGGTCCTCGCGGGGCGCCACGAAGCGGACACCCGAAATCCAGCGCGCCGGCGAACCGAAGGTGCCGCGCCAGTCGCGCTAGCTATAAGATCGTGAAGCTCTCCCGGAGTGAATCCACGTAGAACTGACACAACTCCATCGTGCCTGCTCACTGGATGAAAACGAAGCAGCCAAGACGCCAGCCAGATGCCCCCGGCCGCCATCCAGCTTCGTCGCAAATCACCTACGACGACCAGCCGGCGTGCGACGCGGTTCATCTCGCGCAAGAGAAGCATCCCTTCATCCTGCTCAAAGTGATGCAGAAGCTGCGAGCAGATGACGATATCCACGCTTCGGTCTTTAAGGGGGAGATTGCGCGCATCCGCGCAGGCGGTGGGAAGACCGCGTGCAGATGCTGCGTGGGCCAGAGGTTCGCACGCTTCCACGGCGAACGCCTGCAGCGTTACGCCGCGCCGTTGGGCAGCCGCGCGTGCGCATTCAGGGATATCGCCCGCCCCGGTCCCGACATCGAGCAGCGTCAACGTGGTACCGGCCGAAATCAGTGCCTCATGCAATTCGGCCAGAACCGCCCTGGTCCCCCCGAAGAGCGAGTTCGAGAGCGCGACATCCTGCATGGAACGCTTGATGGTGTGAGAGTCCACACCGGGCTCGTCCAGAAACTCAACGCCGCGTCTGCGCTTCGGTGTCAGTAGTGTCTGCACGTCAGCGCTCGAGTTGGGCGTAGCCGCCACGGTAGTACAAAAGCGGCCGGTCGTCGCGCGCCTCAGCGTCGATGACTTCGCCAATGAAGATGCTATGGTCGCCTCCGTTCAATCGCTTCTTGATACTGCATTCCACATGTGCGAGCGTCCCGTGCAGGAGAGGCGCTCCGCTAAGTCCGCGTGCGAAGCCGATGCCATCGAAGCGATCCTCGATGCGTTCCGCGAAACGCCGGGAAATGGATTCCTGTCCACTCGCCAGAATATTTATTGCGAACTGGGAAGCGGTCGCGAGAACATCATGCATCTCGGCGATGCGCTCGACACATACGAGTACGAGTGGCGGCTCGAGGCTCAGGGAGCAGAAAGCGCTCACCGTCATGCCGTGATCGGTGCCGGATTCGTCGCACGCCGTCAGGATGGTAATTCCGGAGGCGAATCGGCCAACCACGCTGCGGAACTTGGCCGGATCGAATGGCATGTATCAGATCGCGGGGGAGGCGGGTACACGGCCCGCGTTGGCTGCGGTCACACTGCGATGCCGCTCGAGTGGGGCCATTCCGAGTAAAGCGTCAACCACGAGCCGCGTGACAAACGACACGTTGAGTACTTCACGAGGCGGTACGAAGTCGCCCGCTACACCCACAAGCAGGTCTGCCATTTCCTTGCGACGCGAAAGCGAGCCGGCTGCGGTATTCATGAGCAACGGGACGCTGACGGCGGCGCCGATCAACCGCTCCACGCGCCACTTGCCTCTGAACTCCTTGTTGCGCGACTCATCATACTCCCAGAGGGCCGCATCAGCTCGGACGACAGAGGACGCCGATAGCGATTGCAAAAGAGCCGGCGCAAGCAGCTCGGCTCCACGCAGAGCAGCGTAAATTCCTTCGCCGGTGAATGGGTCGAAGAAATCAGCTGCGTCTCCGACAAGCGCGACGCCGGGCGCCCAGGCGCGGTGTGCGTGTGACGCGAATGGTCCTGTCGCGTGCACGGGGGTAATGCGCCGCGCGTTCCTGAAACGAGGAGCGAGATGTGGACGAGCCGCTATCCACCGGCCAAGAAATCCGGCGCGATCGCCCGCAAGCGCCGCTGCGCCTCGTGCGGGAATCACCACTGCGACATTTACCGCACCATTGCCGACTGGAGCGATTCCGGCGTATCCATCCTTTTCAACGTGCATCTCGCCGTAGCCGGACACATCCTCGATGCCCTCGTAGTGCGTTACGAGAGCCAAACGCCGGGGAAAGCGTGCTCGGCGAGCAAGACAAAGCCGACGCGATATCACCGAGCGGAGTCCGTCCGCCGCGACAACCAACGGTGCGGTCCGCTCGCGATTCGATCCATCCTCGCCAAGCGTGCAGACGCCGCGCACGCGGCCGCGCGAATCACGAATCACGTCAGTCACTCGCACCCCTTCTTCGACGCTGGCGCCAGCGGCCCGCGCGCGATCGAGAAGACAAGCGTCGAGAATGGTTCGGCGAATCGCCACACCGCGATCGCTGTAACCGCGCCAACCGTGCGCCGCAACGAAATCTCCCTGGAAGGTGGTGCCGTTCGGCGATCTGATTCGCATCCCTGACAAATGCGCCGCGCCCGCCTCTTCGATAGGAGCAAGCGCGCTCATGACGCTGAGAATGCGCGATGCTTCCGGGCTGAGGTACTCGGAGCACGGCTTGTCGCGCGGAAAGCGCGCGCGGTCGAGT
This sequence comes from Gemmatimonadaceae bacterium, assembly GCA_013817545.1. Classification (GTDB taxonomy): domain Bacteria; phylum Gemmatimonadota; class Gemmatimonadetes; order Gemmatimonadales; family Gemmatimonadaceae; genus JACMME01. The sequence goes on from JACDCM010000103.1 coordinate 8,037, forward strand.
ACCGAAACCCTTGCGCCCTGGCCCGCTAGAAACCAGGCGCATGCTGCTCCAGCGGGTCCCCCACCGACGACGATAACGTCCGGATTCTTCACGCTACCGCCCGCGCGAGCCGCTGAAAAATGCCCATGTATCGCCAATGCGGCCTTGGCAAGCGGAGCAGCGACGCGAGTGAGGTAAGATACGGAAGCAGCCGAGATCGTGAATCAGCGGAGAACATGAAGCGCGGGTGTGCGAATGCGAATTCGCTCAACCGGCGAATCGTGCTGGCCAACTGCAAATGCGGAGAGAGATAAAACGTCGGCACAAGCAGCGGATCATTCTCTCCGATGACACCTTCCTCTATCGCAATCCGTCGCATCGCCGTCCCTGGATAGATGCGCACGCCAACGGTCACGTAGACTGCATCGCCGCGATTCAACCGCCATTCCGCAAAGCTGAGAGTTTCCTCGATTGTAGCAGCGGTCTCGCCCGGTCCGCCGATGAGAAAGACCCAAAGCACGCCGATTCCAGCGCGCTGTACATCTTCCGCCACTGCGTGAACTCTGGCCGCGTCGAAGCCTTTCTGCAGGCGCTCGAGCACCGCGTCGCTCGCGCTCTCGGCGGTGATGCCAAGCCAACGGAAGCCTGCGCGGCGCATCGCGTTGAGAAGATACTCCGGGGCGCTTGCCGGGGTGAAGTTCGTGGTATCGAGCTGTATGCGAAGCTTGCGCCTGATGATGCTCTCGCAGATTTCCGCCGCGTGGCGTGGTGGCGCGTTGAAGGTCGAGTCAACGAACTCGAAGTGTCTGATGCCGGCTTGCCGGTATAGATGTTCCATCTCGTCAACAACCAGCTCCGGCGATCGCAGCCGATAGCCCCAGCCCTCCACGTTCAGGTACGTGCAGTATACGCACTTGAACACACAGCCCCGTTTTGTCTGGATCGGAACTGTTCCTCCATGGCGTTCGTACGACGCAAGATTGAGCCACCGATCCATGTTGACCGGCGGAAGAGCATCGATGTCGGCGTCACCTCCTGGAGGAGCTACCGTGGTAGCCCCGCCCTCGCGGTGCACCACGCCTGGAATGCCGGCCGGTGTGCGCCCCGCGGCCAGCGCATTGATGAGAGCCACGGTTGCGCGCTCTCCGTCGCCAGCCACGGCGTGATTCACTTCGAGCGCGTCGAGCAGCCCCTCGGGCGCGACGCCGAATGCGGCGCCGCCCGCGATAATCGCCGAGTCCGGCGCCGATGCTCGAAGCGTGTTCAGGATACCTGCTGCCTCGGGGGTGTAGTGCCTCAGCGCGACGAGATCACTGTTGTCGATGTTGCGGATCGAGATACCGATCGCGTCAGGCTGGAATTCTCGCACCGCTTTTCTAGCGCTCAAATGCGGGTCGCGCGCGAAGCAGAGATCCTCGACGCGCACCTGGTGTCCCGCGGCTTCCAGCGCGGACGCAACGCACGCCACGCCATTGGGAACGACGGGGAAGGGTTGCCGCTCGCGGTTTGCACTAACCAGGAGCACACGAGGCCGTGACGTGCTGGTCGCTGCCAGAGTCACGGCCGGGCGCGGACAAAGTCGCGTCCGTCGAGTGTGAGAATGTCGCGATCTATGTGAAAAAAGAACTGTGAGCGTCCGCTCGCCGGAGACACGAAATCGAGCACCAGTGAGCTGCCCTGTACACGCCAGCTAGCTATGACGGTGATGGCGTCCGCGAACCCGTCGGTCAGGTTTCTCGTGACTACTGTGCGGAGCGCGGTACCATCCGAGCGAAAGTCCCACAGCGTTTCTGACGCGTGTACCGTACCTCCGGCGTCGGTAAATAGCACAACGCGCTCCCACCGCCCCAGGAGGGCGAATGAGGAATTCACGTTGCCGCCACCCGAACGGCCTGGCCCAGTGCCGAAGCTGGCGTCGCTGACGCTGCACGCCGAAGAGGCAAGCAGCAGCGCCGAGCAGGCGATGACAAATCCCGTTGCCGCTGGGGTGGAGCGGGGCGATGTGATCCGGGAAAAACGCATGGATATCAGGATATCAAGAGGACCGCGGCAACGGCACCCACTCCCGTGCAGAGGAGGTTCACGGTGTCATTGTCCACCCACGCGGGTCCCCGAACGAGATCAGTGAGCGTGCCGCACGAATGCAGGCGCCGTTCTGTTTTCGTGCCGCAATGGGAACAGCTCCACTGCGCCTGGACGAAGGCGCCTAGCAAGGTATCCAGCACAGCGCCAAAAACTCCGGCAATTGCAGCGACCGTAAAGACACGCGCGTTCCATCCAAGCAATGCGGCAATTACGGCGATAAACAGGGCGCCACCGACCGTTGCGACGATACCGATCGAGCTGATGGCACCGGAACTTCCGGCCGGCAGACGTCGCCGCTCGGTCAGGGACCAGGGATCCCCGCGGGACAACATGCCAAGCTCCGTACCCCAGGTGTCCGCGGCAGCCGCAGCGAGGGATCCAATCGCGGCAGCAGTCCATACTTCCGAATGCGTTGTCTCGGCCACGACTGCAGCGATGACAAAGATTCCGCCATTAGCGAGCACCTGCATGGCGTCTCTCTTGCCACCTTTGGCCAGTACGGATTCAGACCGCCGCGCTTTGCGCGCAGAAGCGAGCATTGACAGACCGCTGGACGAAAGAAAAAATACAACGAGAAGCAATGCCCACTCCCATCCAGCGGTGACCGCCCCGGTACCGAGCGCCGTCGCCGCCAGCGCGCCGGTTCGGGAGAGCACGCCGGTGCGCCAGGCAGCCAGCGAAATTATCGCGGCGAGTGCGAGTCCGGAAAGCAGCTGCCACGCTACCAACGCGTGTAACTCATTGGCAGAACCAGTGAAATGTATTTTCGACGTGATTTTACTCCCGACGGCGTGAAGGCGCTTCTCGCTAAGGAAACCGCAAAGCTGGATGGTTGGACAGGCACCATAAGCGTTGGAGACGCCAAGCCGATGCAAGCGAAATATGAAATAGGGTGTAATGTAGCGTGAGTCCCAGGCCGGCCGTGACCTGACGCACATTACGTCTTGAACCCTCCCGTCACGGCGACTACCTTGTGAGTCCGCCCCGCCGCATTTCCCCACCATCGAAATGACCGTCGACGCCCTCCTTCCGCTCAGCTTTCTAAAGGCAGTCCGTAGTGTGGATGCCCCGGACGACGATCCCGACGCGGAGTTTGTGCCGGAACTGAGAAACAAGCGCCTGGGCCTGAGCGAAACGGTCTACCTCCAGATTCAGCGTTACTCCGAGGCCGTCAAGCGAAACCAGCGGACGGTTCACGACGAAGTCGTGGCGCTCGCCACACTTCTGGGCAGGCGTCCCGATGCTGAAGCTGTATTCCGCGAAGCTGGGCGATTTCTCGCGCGGGAGGCGTACGACACTGTGCCAGCCTCGGTTCGCCGCCTGCTGCACGCGCTTCCCGCCTTCGTGGCTCGGCCACTTGCACAGAGGCGCGCCAACAAGATCGCGTCGCGCTACCTGAATGGCGTCGTGCGCCGGGTCGGTACTTATCTGGTTCTCGAGGTTCCCAGTCCGGTAACACTCGATAGTGTCGCCCGGGAGAAAGGCTGCTCCTTCTACGAGGCGTGCC
>JACDCM010000425.1 GCA_013817545.1 Gemmatimonadaceae bacterium
CCGATAACGCCGCCATGATCGCGCGCGCGGGGCTATTTCATATCGAGCTGGGCGAACGCGCGCCTCTCAACCTGAACGCGTACGCTTCGCTTCCGATTCCCGGACTGGTGCAGGAGCGCCAATGACCGTACACCAGCCCTTCCTCTACTCTCCCGGCGGCTTCCAGATCAGCGGATTTGGCATAGGCGTCCTGTTCGCATTCATCATCGCACAGGTCGTATGCGCGCGCGAGCTCGCTCGCCGGGGCCATGATCCGACGCCGATCAGCGAGCTCATTTATTGGGCAGCGGCGGGAGGAATTGTCGGTGCGAAGCTGTACTACGCGGTGCTTATGAACGACTGGAGCACTCTTCTGAGCCGCGAGGGCTTCGTCTTCTGGGGCGGCCTCATCGGCGGCATTCTGGCGGTGTCCGCAATTGTCGTTCGGAAGCGGCTTGGCTTCCATCGCATCGCGGATGTGGCCGGGCTGGGGATCGCGGCAGCGTATTCAGTGGGCCGCACCGGTTGTTGGGCGGTCGGCGACGACTATGGCCGTCCCTCGACATCATTCTTCGCTGTCAGCTTCCCACAAGGCGCACCGCCATCGACGGTCCAGAACATGATTAGCAATTTCGGAATCACGGCACAGGCAGGCGAGCTTCCGGGAACCGTGCTTTCCGTGCATCCAACGCAGCTATACGAAACGGCGATGGGATTCGGAATGTTCCTGATTCTCTGGCGGCTGCGCGATCACCGGCATGCGGAAGGCTGGCTCTTCGGCGTCTACATGGTAGTAGCTGGTGTCGAGCGCTTTCTGATTGAGTTCATGCGCGCGAAAGATGACCGGTTTTTTGGCGTACTCACCATGGCGCAGATGATCGCGCTGGCATTCATGCTGCTGGGAGCCGCGTGGATGTACGCGAGACGAGCTACACCCCAGCTTTCCCCTTCCCGCGAAGCCGTATGAGATTCCGCCTGCCCGCCACGGAACCGCCGCGTAGAATCCGCGGCTCTTCCGCCGTCACGAATGCCTGCGGATCCCATTTTTCCACTATCGCCATTATGTCGTCGAGATGCTGGCGCTGCACAACGGAATTGATGATCTCGACGCGCCCTTCGCGGCCGAAACCGGGAATTTCGGTTACACCGTAGCCCTGCTCGCGCATCGCTTCAGCGATCTCCACCCCTCCGTGCTGGGACACTATGCGAACCGTGGATAAACCGTACGCGAGAGCGTTCTCGATCGTAATGCCGACAAGAGTACCCACCCCGAAGCCCGCCGCGTAGCCGAAGATATGCCACCCGCTGTCGAGATGCTTGATCGCATTCCCGACCGCGAAGATCCAGATCAACGCCTGAAAGAAACCGAGTGCCGCCGCGACGCCGCGCTTGCCCCGAACGGCCAGCAGGACGCGCATGGTGTCCAGCGACACGTCACAGATTCGCAGGCAGAATATGACGAACGGCCCCCAGGGAAGGGCGAACATCGCGTCAGGATTCAAATGGTATGTTGTGCGGGATGGAGCTAGTTAGAAGCTAGGCTTTGAACTCGTCAGCAGCATCCACGTCAGCGGCTACAAACTGGTTCTGCAGTGTAATCTCGAGAGCTTGTACGCGCGCCTGCAGCGCGGCCACGCGCCCGGCCAGTTCGTTCACTGGTAACATACCCGCGTTGGCGGGCTGTCTTGCAGAGCGTGTTGGCCAGAACGTCTTGAGCAATGCGATTGCAAAAAGGGCGACAAGAATGAACTGCGCGAGCAGCGTCTCGACCGTTGGGAAAATTCCGAGAGCATCAATGCTGGGAAAGCCGGGCAACATGGTGATGGATACCGCGTCTCCCTCCTGCAGCTCTCGAATTCCCTTCCCCGCGAAGACGAACGCAAGAAAATAAAGCATTACGCTCGTTACGGCGAAGAAAGGACGGAGTGGAATGCGAACTCCGAAGCGGTGGAAAATGGTAAAGATAACCGCCAGCATCGCGGCGCCCACGACAATTCCCATTGCGATCGGCACCGCGACGCTGCGCCCCTCGGCGAAGAGCGCCTGATAGAAAAGGGCGGTTTCGGCACCTTCGCGGTAAACGGCGAGGAACGCGACGATCGCGAGAGCGCGGCCACCGCCCTGCTCGAGAGCGGCACTGACCTTCTCGCGTATGAACTTCTGCCAACGCGCTGCCTCAACCTTCGATATGAGCCAATAGCTAACCGAAAAAAGGACCAGCACCGCTATAAGCATGGTGACGCCTTCGATGATCTCGCGCGTGGCAGGCATTGCGCGAAGTATGGTCTGAAGCACCACCGCTGTTGCCGCGCTTGCGGCTAAGGCAAGGCCGCAACCTATCCAGACAGAGCGCAACCGATCTCTGTTGCCCGTTTTGATCAGGAAGGTGACGATCGCGCCGACCACGAGAATCGCCTCGAATCCCTCGCGCAATATTATGAGCAGCGACTGCAGAAAGGCTGCCCAGTTACCGGAGGCGCGTTGGGTAAGTGCCAGAATGGCCGGCATTCCTAGCGCTATCGCCTCTCGCGATTGCTTTGCCGCTGGGATATCCCCTCCACGCACGGCTCCCTTGAAGTTCAAGAAGTGGCGTTCCATCGAAGCGACGAGGCCCGGGTTTTTCGCGCTCACCGGGGTTTCCAATGGCTCAAACGCTATGTAGGCATCGAAAGCCCGATCTCCGGCTTCCGCTGCTTTTCCTGATTGTGCCGCTGCAAGCGATTGGTCGAGCAGGGAAAGCACGTTTCTGGATGCAAGCACGAAATCCACCTTCCCACCGGCATTCGCATTGGTCGGACTTCCGGACACTTCACCCGAGCGCACGGGAAGTGAGCGAATGTACGCAACAGTTTTTGCAACCGCCGAATCTGAAAGGCTGTGCGTCGGCGGCATGGCGCTACCTGGTATTCCTTCCCGAATTGCAGCGGCAATCTGTTTGTCGCTGCGTTCCACTTGCCAGCGAAACGTGCCGATATCCTCGGGAAGCCGCGTAAGAGCGGCCGCCGCTATTCCGTCGGCGCCTCCAGTGGCACCATGGCACGATGCGCAACTTTGCAGGAAAAGTCCCTCGCCCTCGAGCAGCTCGCCCGGAGTCGCGCGCAGCGCATGGAGATAAGCAACAACATCCCATCGATCTTCAGCTGAAAAGCTCGCCGACCAGCCCGGCATCGGAGTGCCCGGGATACCAACGGCAATCACGCGGTATAGCAGCGCCGGCGTGGCATCCTCCATATCGGACGCTCGTCCGATAGCCGGAGGAAGCGGATTCATTCCAGACGCGAGAGCACCATCGCCGAGTCCCCGCTCGCCATGGCAGCTGGCGCAGTTGGCTTGATAGATTTCGCGTCCATTAGCCACGTTGAGTGCGCGACTCGACAGTTCCAGAGCGCCTTCACTTCCCAGCGCGGCTACAAAGCGGCGATAGATCGCGTCGACTTCCGAGGGCGGTCTTTTCGCGCCAACCGCCACAGAAAGGGTGTCGAGCAGTGGGCGTGCGGTCCGAGCGGGATCACCAGCCAGGCGCATGGCGACTTCACGAGCATCGCGCAGAAAATCGACAGCTTCCTGATACTCCAGGTCGGATATTATGCGGCCGC
>JACDCM010000426.1 GCA_013817545.1 Gemmatimonadaceae bacterium
TCCGAGGATAGATTCCAGCGCGTGGTTGCGCGAGCGATCAGGCAAGCGGGCATCACGAAGCGAGCGAGTTGCCATACCTTCCGGCACTATTGCGAGTTCCGGACTATGCCGAGTCATTAAAACAGCATTCGTGCTTCGGCCGAAAATTGCAGGCGACCGAGGAGATGAAGTGGCGAATGACTCGGCATAGTTTTCTGGTTCTACAGACTGTTAAGGAAGCCCAAAAGCGAGTCTCCAGGTCGATAACGTCCGCATCGGCCGTAGTGCGGTTTGGTCTTGGCGAGTGCCTGTTCCTTCATGGCGAGTGTTGCTTCGAGATAGATCTGTGTCGTTTCCACAGATTCGTGCCCCAGCCACAAGGCAATGACCGAACGGTCGACTCCCTCCTGTAACAGATCGAGGGCCATCGTATGTCTCAACACATGGACGGTGACACGCTTGTCCTTCAGCGATGGGCAGAGCTTGGATGCCGCCGCGCAATGCCTCACTAAGAGGTAATGCACCCCATCAGCGCTGAGACGGCCACCCCGAGCATTGGGAAAGAGCACACCCTCATGTCCTCTTTGCGGTTCGCGTAACCAGGCTTTCAAGACGGCGATGGTGGATTTCGCCAGCGGCGTACACCGTTCCTTACGGCCCTTGCCAATCACACGCACATGAGCGCCCGTACCGATTATCACATCGTCACGCTTGAGCCCAGTCATCTCCGACAAACGCAAACCCGTTTGCACCGCTACTAAAAGAAACGCATGATCGCGGCGTCCAAACCAAGTGCGCTGGTCGGGTGCCGCGAGCAATGCATCAACCTCCGCCCGTGAGAGAAAACGTACTAACGTGCGCGTGAAACGCTTGCTTGGAATGGCGAGCACGCGCTGGATCTGCGCGGAATGGGCCGGCAGCTCGAAAGCCGCGTAGCGGAAGAAGGAGTGGATAGCGGTCAGGCGCAGATTACGGCTGCGTACGGTTAACCCTCGTTGCTTCTCCAGATGATCGAGAAAAGCTACGATCAGCGGAGCATCAACTTCCTCGAACTTCAGGTGTGAGGGCGATTTGTGCAACCGTTGTTGCGCAAACTTCAGGAATAGCCGGAAGGTGTCGCGATAGGAACTGATGGTATGCGGACTGACCTGCCGCTGCTGCATCAGACGTTGTAAGAAGAAGCGCTCCAGAAGTGGAGCGAAGCCACTATGGACAGTCATGATCGACCCTCCCATCGTCGCTCCAGCCGCCGATCGCTTCTCGCATCAACTCCGGCCATGCGCTCAGATACCAGTAGGTATCGGCGACATGCACATGGCCAAGATAAGCGGCGAGAATAGGCAGGCGGCGTTCGGTATCCTCGCCAGCGCGGTACCAGTTCAATAGCGTCTTCACGGCGAATCGATGTCTTAGGTCGTGTAGCCGCGGTCCATGACTGTCGGATAAGCCGCGAAGACCGATTTGGCGGGATAACGCATAGAAAGTTCGGTGGATCTCGCCCCCATCCAGCCGATTCCCTCGGTTGGAGACGAATAAATAGCCTGAGTCGGTCGTGCCGCCCATAACCGCTTGCGTCGGGCGATGTAATCGGCGAGAACATTGCAGGTGGAAACATGCAAAGGCAACAAGCGTGACTTGCCGAACTTGGCGCCTCGCACCGTCAGCGCGGCCGCCTCTAGATCAACGTCCTGCAGTTCAAGGTTGCGTGCTTCGCCAAGTCGCATGCCCGAGACGCTGAGCAATCCGAACAGACCGTGGTAGGTCCAAGGCCGCAACTCCCCATTGCTGCTTGGCAACTTGAGCGCGGCACGCAGCAAGCTCTGGATCTCATCGTCCGTGTAGAAGTAGGGTCGTGCCCGCTGCGGACGAAACGGCAATAAGCCCTCCGGCGGTATCTGCGTGCGCGGATCGGTGGCGCGGCGATAGCGAGCAAAGCCACGCACGAAGCGCAGTCGTTGTGCCCAGGTGGACGGTTGCACGACTGGGGATTGTTGCGCCCATGTCAGGGCTAACTGCTGAGTAATATAGGAGGCGCGGTGCTGCTCCATGAACGTGACGAAATCCAGCAACCTTGCTCCTGCCTCGCGCAACTTGAACCCCAAGGCGCGACGCATGCTCAGGTATTCGTGGGTGGCCTCTCGCAGCGTGTTCATCGCACACCTCCAGGCCACGGCAAGGCGAGTATTCGCAACGCATCCAGGTCCACCTTGGCATAGATCTTTGTGGTTTCGGGACTGCGATGTCCCAACACCTCGCCGATCTCGCTCAGCGAAGCACCGTGACGTAGCATCTGAGTCGCCAACGCGTGGCGAAACTGGTGTGCGCCGTTCGTTGGGGCATTGATCCCGGCACGTTTGAGCGAGTTGCGAACCAGCGATCCGATGGCACTCGGTCCGAGAAAGCCGTGAATAGGGGCTCTGCCTCGTAGGAATACGCGGCGGCTCGCGCTTGGTGGTCGGCCATACCGCAGGTACTCCGCAATCGCTTTACCGACATCGTTGGGCAAGGGCAGTTCGGTGCGTCTGCCACCTTTACCGCGAACGCTGAAGCGTCCCGCTTGCCAATCGAGGTCATCGAGTTCAAGAAGGACCACTTCGCTCGAACGCAAACCCAGCCGTGCGAGCAGGAGCAGAATCGCGTAATCCCGTCGCCCGATAGTGGTGCACCGTTCAATGGAGGCCAGAAGCTGACGTACCTGATCGGGCGGAATCGCTCGCGGGATCGATGTCATCGACCAGTTGGCCACTGGTGGAACGGCAGCGGCCAGATCCAGCGTGATGTCGCCCCGATAGCGAGCGTATTGCAGGAACGAACGTAGCGCAGTGGTCAGCAGCTTGGCTCGTTTCAGGTGCAGGCGCGGTGCTTCGTGCTGGACAAATCTCACGATGTCCTGAGTGCGCAGACGTCCTAGCAGGACGCTTCTATTACCAAAACGGTCACCCAGGAAACTATTGATAAACAGCAAGTAGTTGGGGATGGTCGCATTGGCTAAGGCGCGCTCTTGACGCAAGTAAACGTTCAAAACCGTGTAGGCATCGCGCAACTGGAGTTATCCGGCGTGATGGTTCCTGCGCTGCTGGTATCAGACTCTCGCGTCGCAGAAAATCTAGCAACTGTCTCAGAGCAGCAACGTCACTACGAGTTGGCCGCACTCGGCGCTCGCGATACCGCAGGTACTGTGCCGGATGCTCGGATGAAACGCTTCGTAAGCGAATACCTCGCTTTCCCAGCCAGCTACTGAAACAAGCGGCAAGATGTACTCGCTGCCAAAGTGAGCTCGCAGCATATCCCTGCTCACTTACCCATCCCGTAAAGGAAGACATGTGGTCCGCCAAAGGACCTTCCGGTGGACGCGACAAAACGACCTTGTCATTGATCATGTACTTCATAGTCTCGACTCCTTTCCTCTAAACCAGAGTTGAAAAGGTCAGACTATGTCGACTCAATAACTATGATCCATCGGAATCGCAGGGTCAAAACGACATTACCCGGTAATAGTCCGGAACTCGGAATAGTGGCGCAGCGTATGCACATGCGCCCGCTTGTTGAGGCCACTGCGTTTGAGCGCCGCGCGGAAGGCACTCTGCAG
>JACDCM010000104.1 GCA_013817545.1 Gemmatimonadaceae bacterium
CGGCCCCACGTTCTGAAAGCTGATCCCGGTGAACGCCCGGACGCGATCCTTCATGGACGGTGACGCGTTGATCGTCGCGAGCGTGCGCTTGAGCGCGTCACCCGAAATGTTATTCGCAGCGATCATCACCCGGACGTTGAGACTGTCGAGGTCCGCCCCGAGACGCGAGAGCGACTCGGTGGAGTCCAGCATCCCGCGTGGATGCCCGTGAAAATCGATCGCCGGGTAGCGAGCCTTCTTCACGACGTGCGCAGGCACGACGAGCGTGGATCGCGGCCGATAGTCCAGAATGCTTGGCGCAGCCTCCTGTGGCCCCATGCAGCTGCGAGGTCGAATCTCCGTCGTGCCCGGTGGACAGGATTCACCTGCTTTGATCGATATCGCGCGGTCAGCGCCGGGTTGCGCGGAGAGCTCGCGTCCAACGAATGCCGCGCTAAAGGCGGCGAGAAACAGGCCCCGGAAGGCGTGGATGTAGATGGACATAACTCAAGTCTAACGCCGCTGAATGGTGATCAGCCACCGACCTACCATGGAGGTCAGGCTCACCGCTAACCCGGTGGCCTCGCTCGCGTCGAGGGCGGGCTCTCGCTCTCAAACGTGGCGCTGCTCCTGGCGTATATAGCGCTCATGCTCGGGGTGTGCCTGCTCGCGTGCGTCGTCCCCACGCGGCGGGCGCTCCGGGTAGAGCCTACCGAGGCGCTGCGGGCGGAATAAGCGTTGTTCGCGATGCACCTGCGCCCGACCGCGGCACGCCTTCGAAGGTTGCCGTCAACAGACCAAACAGGAATTGATCGCCCTTTGCATCGGGGCTGCGGAAGACCAGATACACGTCGTGCAACCCTGACACCGGCTGGAGCGCTGTGCGAACTCGTAACGGAGCTGCGCTCGTGTCGGCTGTCGGGCGAATCAGCTCGCTCTCGCCCAGCAAGGGACCGGTCGCCGAATCGAGGTGCACCTCGATCTTCCCCCCCGCCGCCTGGTGCCGAGCTGGCGCCACGGCCGACAATACCACCGCGGCGACGCCCGTCAGATCGAGCTGCTTCAACATCACGGACGCACCAGACCGATTCACGACAGTGACCTCGACCGGCAGTTCCGGCACGCTCTGCCTCTGCACTCCCTCCGAGAGCTCCCCGCTCGCGACAACCACGCTCGGCGAGCGGAGGACGATCATCTTCTCCTTCGTGATGGCGGGCATCCCGTTCGCCCCGCGATCCGTATACGCTGAGCGCAGCACGACTACGCCTTTGGGCGCATCACCCGAACCAGCTGGAGCGGCATATGCGCCTCGGACAGGGAGGGGGGGCGCGCTGGTCTTCCGGTTGGCGACGCTCAGGATGTAGGCGGCCATTGCGGAGGCCTGCTTGTCGGTGAGTTGGGGGTGCGCGGGCATGTTCACCTTGCCCCACACGCCGGATCCACCTTCGCGGATCTTCCGGACGAGACGTGCAGTAGCCGTGCTGTCGTCACGATACTTCCGCGCGACATCGATGTACGAGGGGCCGATGGATTTGCTGTTCATCTGGTGGCAGGAGAGGCAGGTGCTCCCTTCGATCAGTCTCCTCCCTGTCGTGTGCGCGCCGTCGCTCGATCGAAGCGCGGTCGCTGCTCCGCTCGGCGGTGGCCCATCCTTCAGGTACTGCGCGGTGACGCTCACTCGGCGCGCCGGGATGGTTCCGCTCCGTAGCGAGCCGTCCTCACGATCCGCCACGCGCACCGCGTAGCGCACCGGAATGCCCGGGAAGAAGAACGACTGGTTGCTCCCGACGAGATCGACATCAACGTCGGGCGGCTCGTTGCCGGCCGCGATCGGCACGGACGCAGTCGATTGCGCTCCCTGAGGATCGGTGACTGTGAGTGACGCCGTGTAGGTGCCCGGCCGGGTGAGGGTGAAAGACGGGTTGGCTTCGGCCCGGTTTTGCGACATACCACCGCCTCGCCGGGTGATGGTCCACTCGTATCGCAGCGAATCCTCGTCGAGGTCCGTGGTGCCCGCCGAGGAAAGCGCCACGCGCATTGGGAGCGCGCCGGCTGGCCGGTCGACCGCGACCGCCACGATCGGCTTTCGATTGCCTGCGTTGTACTCGATGCGGACGAGACGCGCGTCATCGTTGCCCTGGAACCAGGCTGTCCCGTACTCCAGAACGTAGAGATCTCCGTTAGGCCCGAACTGCATGTCGATCGGGTTGCTGAATTTATAGCTCGGCATGAAGCGCTCGATGGAGACCAGGTCGCCCCTCGCGTCCATGCGGACGGCCATGATCCAGCCGCGCATCCACTCGTATATAAAAAGCTTTCCGTCGTACCATCGAGGGAACGGTCTGGCCGCGCCGCGGAATTCGTCATGGTGGAAGACGGGACCTGCCATTGCGGTTCGTCCTCCGCTGCCGAGGACGGGGAACTCGGGAGACGGCGCGTACGGGTACCAGATGAAGGCGCCCCGCGCCGGAGGCAGCTCGGTGAGGCCGGTGTTGTTGGGAGAGCTGTTGATCGGGCGCGCTGGGTCGAACTGCGCTCCTGCCGTTACGGTCACCGAGTCCACGAACGTCGTCTTGAAGTACGCCTTGTTGTCGCCGACGAAGTGCGGCCAGCCGAAGTTGCCAGCCTGGCGGGCCTGGCCTACTTCGTCGTAGCCCCTCGGGCCGCGCCCAGTCGAGTCGACGTTTGCGTCGGGACCCACGTCGCCCCAGTAGACGAAACCGGTCCGCGAGTCCACCGAGATGCGATACGGGTTGCGGTGGCCCATCGTGTAGATCTCCGTGCTCGACTTATCATTAAAAAAAAAAAAGAGGTTTCCCTCGGGGATGGTGTAGGTACCGTCTGGCTCGGGGTGGATGCGGATGATCTTGCCGCGCAGGTCGTTCGTGTTCGCGGACGATTTCTGGGCGTCCCATGGCGAACGCCCTGGCCGTTCGTCGATAGGGGCGTAGCCGATGGCGAAGGGGTTCGTGTTGTCGCCGGTGGAGAGATACAGGTTGCCCTTGCCGTCGAAAGCGATTGAGCCTCCGGTGTGACAGCACTTGTCCCGCTGAACTCCCACCTCGAGGACAATTTTCCGCGAGCCAAGGTCGAGCGAGTCTCCCTTCATCTGATAGCGAGCGAGCACATTCTTCGGCTCGGGTCCGGCAGGGGAATAGAACATGTAGATCCAGCCGTTCGTCGCGAAGGCGGGATCGGCGGCGAGCCCGAGAACGCCGTCCTCTCCCTGACTGCTGTCCGCGTATTTATTGCTGACCGGGATCGACGCGATCCGTCTCACGCGCTTGGTTGCTGGGGTGTAGAGATTGAGGTAACCGCGTCGCTCGATGAACAGCACGCGCTCGTCCGGCAGGACGGCGAGCTCGACCGGTTCCTCGAACTTCTGGCCAAGCACGACTTTCGTGAACCGGTTCTCCTCCGGCCGCGCGCGGCTGAAGTCCATCGTGCCCGTACCCATCGCGTATCGCAATCCTCCGAGGAGGTGCCGTAGGAAGAGCGGCTCGGAGAAGGTTGCCTCGGTGTGACCCATGTTCGTGTAGAACGCCCGTCCTCCATCGAAGTCGTGATACCAGCTCATTGGATGGTTGTCGCCGTTCGTCCCGCCGTCATAGCTCTTCTCGTCGATGTCAACGAGCACGTGAATCCCCGGATCGATCGACTTGAAGTTGTAGAACTCGTCCTCGCGCTCCCAGCGGTCGGGCAATCCCTCGGTGGAAGCGTGGCTCTTGTCGAGCACACGGAAGGTTCCCTTGCGAACGTTGGGGTTGTCCGGATGGCCATTGAACCAGGCACCGGCAAGCCTGCCGTACCACGGCCAGTCGTACTCCGTGTCCGCGGCGGAATGAATGCCCACGTATCCACCACCAGCCTGGATGTAGCGCTCGAAATCGTCCTGCTGTGGGTCGTCAAGTACGTCGCCGGTGGTGTTCAGGAAGACGACTGCGCGGTATCGCGCGAGATTCTTTGAGGTGAACGCGCCGGGGTCTTCGGACGCGTCCACGGAGAACCCATTCTCCTGTCCGAGCTTCCGAACAGCGGCGAGCCCGACTCCGATGGAGCTGTGGCGGAATCCGGCCGTCCTGGAGAAGACAAGTACGCTGGATTCCTGGCTACGTGCGGCGACCGGGAGGTAGATCGAAGCGAGCAGAATCGCGAGTGGGACGAGTCGTTGCATGGGCGGTCCAAGCGCGATGGGGGACGACCAGCGGACGGCGGCACGTCAATCTGCACCGCCGCCGCCGCGGTGGACAGAGGAGGCGCCACTCGGCATTAAGTGAGCGTCCCGGATGCTAACAAACGTGGCGCGTCGTGATCGTCTCGAACTGGATTGCGGAGGTCAGGTCGAAGTTGAAGAGCAAGTGAGAGCTTACATTTCTTCGCATGACCGAACGCCGGTACAACGAAGCTGAAGTCGCGGCCATCTTCCAACGCGCGTCCGAGGGGCCGGAGACCGTCCGTCGCGGTGTTCCGGCGGCTGTCGGCATGACGCTGGCCGAGCTCGAGGAGATCGGGCGCGAGGTCGGCATCGCGCCCCTGGTGATCGTCAGGCGGCGCGCGGCATCGACACCGTTGCGGAGCACACGGCGCGTACCTTTCTCGGTCTTCCGCTCGGCGTCAATCGCACGATCGAGCTCGATCGGCGGCTGTCGGACGATGAATGGGCACGGCTCGTCGTCGACCTGCGCGAGACCTTCGATGCGCGCGGGACCGTGAAGCATGAGGGATCCCTGCGCCAGTGGACCAACGGCAACCTCCAGGCGCTACTGGAGCCGACGGCAACGGGCCAACGCCTCCGTCTGCGCACGATCAAGGGGGACGCACGCGGCATGCTCGCCGGGGGGGTGGCGATTTTCGGCGTCGGGACGCTGTTGTTGGCCGGCGCCGCGGCGACTGGCCTCACGGCGGACCTCGGCCGGATGATCGCATCGGGAGTCGTGGCGGCGTCCGGCCTGGCGATGTACGTGTCTGCCGCGCTTCGTCTACCGAGCTGGGCGCGAGAGCGGCAGCGCCAGATGGAGGAGGTCGCCGCGCGGCTGGCGCTCACGCAGCCGGAAGCCCCGCCGGACTAGACCGTGAATCGGGAGGCAGCATGCCGACGTGAGCTCAGCGTGGCCACCCTGTTTGTGCGGCAAGCCCGGCGTGACCTTCAACGCGTTCTTGTAATACACCTTCTTCAAAACGTCGACCGGGAGACCGGTACGACAGCCCAGCGCAGTCGCACTGTGCGGTGCAGGTCACCGTGCCGAACGTGCGGTAAGACCCGAGAGCCTCATCGTGCGTCCTCAACCCCGATCTTCGCGCTCCTGTCGTTGTCGTCCGGCTTCAGGTCAGCAGCTGATGGGGATGTCCGTCAGGCACGAGCTCGAGGTGGACTTAACCTGATCCCTCCACCTCGATCGGTTCGATATTGTCGCCCTCCTCCCAGTCGAGCAGGTTGTACGGGTCGATGCCGCCCCGCGCGGGCTTGTGTGGCAGTATCACCGTGATCGTTTGCCTGCCGGAGCGGATGCGGTGCTTCTGCATGTACAGTGGCTTGCCCAGAACCTCGCCCGGACCGGCAGCGGCGAAGATCCCGATTTCCACCCATTCGTTCATCGGCAATACCGTTTCCTTGCCTGCGCTGTCGGCGACGGCCTTGCGCGCCTCGACGTCGAGCGTCACCTGCCACGTCCCTGCTTTGGTCTGCAGCGCGGTGGACTTCTTCGTATCGAACGTCCAGAAGGTGTTCACCTCGAAGAAATCACGCAGCATGGGCTTGAGCGAGTCCGGCGTGATCGCCTGCAGCTCGCGGTACATGTCGATCGTCGTTGCGAGGGACGACCTCTTCTTTTCCACCAGCGTACGGAGCGCCTCGTTCACGCGGTCCTCGCCTACGTATTCGCTCAGTGCGTGCATCACGTATGGGCCCTTGCGGTAATTGGCCCACGGGTCCATTGCGCGGAGCAGCGGCAGTCCAGTGCGTATCGGCGGCCACGGGCTCGGCTGGCGCATGATGCTCATAAAATGCCGAAGCGCTTCCCGTCCCTTCACCTTTTTTACGAGCTGCATCGCGGAGTACCACGCGAGGCTTTCGGAGATCACACCTCCTCCCTCGGCAAATGCGGGCTTGAGCTGCATCCCCCACCACTGATGTCCTATCTCGTGCGCCACGACCTCGAAGATCACGTCCAGACCCTCGCCCTGCGGATCCAGCAGGAAGATGCCCTCTCCTCCGGTAATGACGCCGCTTCCGTCGACGCCCATGCCGAGGAAGTCGCCGGGCTGCTCGACAATCTGCAGGAAGCGATACGGATAGGGACCGAACTGCGCCGAGTAGTAGCCCAGAGACGCCCGTACACTGCGGAGCACGCGCTCGAGGTGCTTGGTGTGTCCGCGGTGAACGAACACCTGAACGTCGACGTGTTTCCATCGTTCCCGATGCACTGCGTAGTCAGCGGAGAAGAAGACGTCCATGCCGCTGATCGGAACCGTGCTGGAATAATGGAAGTAGCGGCGCCGGGCCTCGGTCCAGGTACGCCGCAGCTCGCCGGGCGCAACCGCTACCTGGTCGGCGTCGGTGCCGACGATCGCTTCGAATGTTGCCGGGGCGCCGGACGCCACGCTCGGATCGATGTCGCTGGGCGCGGCCAGGGTGACCTGCCGCGGCAGGGCGTGCTTGCGGCGGTCGTTTGCACTCATGATCTCGCGGCGCGGCTGGTAGCCGATGACCGGCAGTGCCCCGCCCGTGAAGTAGGTGCCGTTCTCGACGATCGCGATGCCAGCTCCGCTGGTGCGCCTACCACTGTTGCCGAAACCATGTCGCTCGAACTGCACATCGAAGTTGATTGTCAGAGAGTCACCGGGCTGGAGCGGCTCGTCCAGCGCGTAGATTGAGTGGCGGAGCCTTTCATCGGCCACGATCACCCTGGCCGGTCGATCGAACGACACGTGTGTCTCGACATAGAAAGCCGGCTCGAGATGCACGGAGTCGATCGGCACTGTGCTTTGATTGACGAGGCGGTAGCTGCCGTTGATCGTCGCCGCTCTCCGGTCCGGATGAATCTCGATGCGCAGAGTCGTTGCGGTCCGCTGCGGTTGCGGAATGCCCTCATACTTGCCGTAGCGCCGCTCGTATTCGGCGCGGCGCTGCACCAGTTTGTCGCCGGTGATGTACTCGTTGCGGACATTCGTGTTGTAGAAGATGAAGCCGCCCAGGCTGAGAATGAGCGCCACCGCCATCGCCGCGAAGCCGGCCGTCGGACGCGTGAAGCGATTCCGCGCAATGCGCAGCCGCGCGCGCAGACCTGACTCCCGGCCACGCACCCAGAACATCCGGGCGCACACGCCGAGCAGCAGCGCCCACCCTGCCCAGTACAGCTTGAACCACAGCCACGGATGTACGGACGCGCCGAAGCCGCGCATATCCGTGTAGGACCATCCCGGACTCGATCCGTAAATGAGAAGCTTGTGCTCGATGCCGAGAAAAGAGGCGAAGACGATCAGGAAGTACGCGAGGAGCGTCACCAGCAATGCAACGTACTTCTGATTCACTACGGCCTGCAGCAGAAACGCGAGCGCCCCGAAGAGCAGGTATTCAGGAAGCTGAAGCCCGAACAGGATTTTCAGATACAAGGGGATCTGGAAGTCGTAGTTACCCCTGATCACCTGCGCGAGCATCCCGACAGCCATCAGGACGACCATGAATGCGGCGAGCACGAGCCCAAGCCCAAGGAATTTTCCGAGCAGGAGAACCCAATCCGGCACCGACGTCGCGTCGACGTTTTCGCTCAGGCGCGCATCGCGTTCGCGCCACACCAGCTCACCGGCGAAGAAGATGATCAGCAGCGGGATCATCAGTCTGTAGTCAGACGCGTACGTAATGGGCGCGGTCAGATGCTTCGCCAGGATGTATCCGGTTCGGGGAACTATCGGCACGCCCCAGTGCTCCGACTCCATCAACACGACCAAAAGCAGGAGCATCGGGAAGACTCCCAGAAGGAAGAGCCCGGGTAAGCTCTTCACGATCATCCAGAATGATGACCAGCTGGTCGCAAAGGTCTGCCGCATGTGCGTCCCGAAGCTGAACGACTGACGCACCTGCGGGACGGAGACCGCGACCCGCGCGACGACGCTATCAACCGTTGTCGGGACCTTCGCGGCGTCTCGCGCGGTGAGAACGGCAAACCGTTTCCTGAACCGGCTCCACAGATCGGTGGCAGTTCGATGCGCGAAGCGAAAGCGCAGATACATGAATCCGGTTGCTGCCAAAGCGATGCTCAGCCACAGTAGCCGGTTCAAGAGCATCGGCCCCTCCAGCGTGAACATGCGTACGTTCTTCTCGACAATGGTCCATTCCGTCATCATCTCGTTCATGATGGCGATGAAGCCGATGGGGTCGAGCAGCTTCGCCAGCTCTGGCTGTCCGAGGCTGACATACACGATGAAGGGGACGGGAACGGTGAAGAAGACGAGCAGCGCGCTGGCGAAGTAGCTCGCCATGCTACGACCGCTGAACAGGGAAGCCGAGAACTGGATCGTCGTCGCGATGAACGCGTTGGGCAGCGCAATGAACGCATAGGCGGCGAAGTATGCGGCGAGTCGGAACGGGCCGATGATTTCGGGATCCACCCCGCCGGCGTAGACGCCGAGCACGCTGCCCAGCTGCACCCCGAGCAGGACGAGCGCGTTGAGCGCGAAGGCGGCGAGGAATCGCCCTCCCAGGTACTCGACCTTGGTGACAGGCATCGTGTAGGTGAGCGGATACATGCCGGTCTGCACGTCGCGAGCGGCCGCCTCGCCGGCCATCGCTGACCCCACCAGCAGCCAGATCAGGCAGCTGAACACAGTAACGGTCGTGATGATGAATGGCGAGTTGAGAATGAAGTCGTTGGGCAGCGTGACCGGCAGTACGCCCGCCCTCGTATTCTCGAACGCGAATACGAGCAAGACCGCGAATGCGAGCCAGGGCCAGGGGCGGCGTATCTGGTAGGCGAACTCGAAGCTGAAGATCTCCCGTAGCTTCATGACGCGGCCACTGCCTGGCGGTGCTCGCGGGGTCGGCCAATGTGTCCCGCCATGGTGCTGAAGTAGACGTCCTCGAGATCCCCCTCGGCCGCATCGAAGCCGGCGCCCGGCGCGCCGTCACTGTAGACGCGCACGACAGTGCGCCCCGCGAGGAGCTTCGTCGAGATCACCGCGTGCTCGCGCTCCAGCTCTGCCAACGCACTCTTCTCGATCATGCCGCGCCAAATCCGGCCACGGAGGTCGCCGACCGCGCGCAGCGGCTCGGCCTCCAGCAGGATCTCGCCCCGGTCGATGATCGCCATCCGCGTGCACAGCTCGCTGACGTCCTCGACGATGTGCGTGGAGAGAAGGACGACGCTGTTCTCACCCAGCTCGCTCAGCAGGTTCAGAAAGCGAACGCGCTCCGCGGGATCGAGCCCCGCGGTCGGCTCGTCCATGATCAGCAGCTTCGGGTTGCCGATCAGCGCCACGGCGACGCCAAAGCGCTGCCGCATGCCGCCCGAGTAGCCGCCGAGCTTCTGCTTGCGAACCTCCCACAGGTTCGTCTGCCGCAGAAGCGCCTCCACGACCTCCTTGCGTGCCCGACGCTCGGCAACGCCCTTGAGCAGTGCGAAGTGATCGAGCAGGTCCTCCGCGCTCACCTTCGGATAGACGCCGAACTCCTGCGGGAGGTAGCCGAGCGTCTTGCGTACTTCGTCCTTCTGGCGCAGCACATCCAGGTCGCCCAGCCGGATCGAGCCCGCGTCGGGCTCCTGCAGGGTCGCGATCATGCGCATCAGCGTTGACTTGCCCGCACCGTTGGGGCCCAGCAGGCCGTACATCCCCGCCGGAATCGTGAGAGTCACATCCTTCAGCGCCTGCACGCCGTTAGCGTAGATCTTGGAGACGCGCTCGATCTTCAGTTCCATTGCTGCGTATGTGAGGTTTGAATGCCCTGCGGCGGAGCAGGCCTGCCCGTTCTGCCCGGCCGCCCTGCGCTGGCAGGCCCCATGCCTGCAAAGCGCTTTGCATTGTAAAGCCACTGCTCACGGAGCGCAAGCGGCTGATCACCGCCGTTGGTCATTTCATCCACGGGCTCGTCGTCGCGCCGGGCTTCATCGAGCTGCACGCCCACGCCCCTGACTCCAACCGCTGGATCGACAAGTACACCGAGCGCCGGGCAAGCGCGCTCGTCGACCTCAAGCGCCACTGGAGGAGGACTCCGCATGACGAGCAGTGCACCGACCGTCTCGAACGTCAATACGCAGGTCTATCGCGTGTTCATCCGCGCGACGCCGCAGGCGATCTGGGATGCCATCACCACGCCCGAGTGGACGCAGCGCTTCGTATGGGCTCAAGGACGACTACGACCTCCGGCCGGGCGGTCACTACCGCGGCATGCCGAACGACGGGATGATCGCGATGGGCATGTCCGACGTCGTCGTCGACGGCGAGGTGATCGAGGCCGATCCGCCGCGCAAGCTCGTCGTGACGTGGCGCATGGTGATCGATCCGCGCATGGCCGCGGAGGGCAAGCCGATGTCGACGTACAAGGGGGGCGTGGTAGTGGCGTAGTGCGGCACCGCGCGTCGGCGGGTCGCACACCGGATGCGCCCAGCCGACGCGCAGCTTCAGCGTGTCAAGTACGGCCTGCGACAAAGTGGTGCGTTCCCCTCGCCGGCCAGCAGCCGAGGCAGCGGCTGCGCCATTCGCGTGCGCCGGCGCGCGCGTCGACAACGAAGGGAATCTCGTTGCGCGCGGTGACCGGCGCGCCGGTGACTTCGGTGGTCCACTGCAGTGCGTTGGCAGGTCGCGCCATGACGGAGGCGTGCGACTTTGCGAGCGACGCATCGCCGCTGCGCGGCGCGAGCAGTACCACGAGCCGGCCGACGCCGGACGCACGCAACGTCGAGTCGAGACCGTGCCGATCGACCACGTGCTGTCGGCGCCACGCTGGTCGGGCGACCACGCGAGCTGGTCGCAGCTCATGTCGACCGTCGGGCGTGCGCGGCAGGTGCCGACGGCGAGCGTACCGAGCAGGAGCATGCACAGTCGTCGCATGCGGCGGAACCTATTCGTCCGTTTTACGAGCAGCAATCTGCTCCGCCGAGTTTGACTCGGCGGATTGGAACTCAGCCAACGATCTCGAGGAGAAGTTCAGCCTCGTCGAGATACGTGTTGCCGGACCCCGTCGGCTCGATGCTCTCGAACCAGCGGCGCGTGATCGCGAACGACATCCGATACGTCCCATCCACGAGCGGCGTACCCTGCGGCAGCACGAGCGCCTTGGTCGCATCGGCGTTCTGGACCACTGTGAGCGGCTGCGGCAACCATTCCACGATGTCGCCGACATGCCAGTGAACTATCGCAAGGTCGCGGTTGAGATCCACCGTGACGTCGCGAAGCAGTTCGCGGTCTTCGGCTGAAACTGCCGGGAAGCGCAGCTTGCGTTGCACGCCGGTCTCCAGTTCGACGACTATCAGGAA
>JACDCM010000105.1 GCA_013817545.1 Gemmatimonadaceae bacterium
AAGCCATCCCGACCGTCAGCCGCTGTTATCCGGATGCTGCGGTGGTCTGTGTGATATCGCTCGGCCACCATCCGCTGATATCGCTCCTCACTATACTCGGCCTCGTCGAACACGATGCCGACAGTGCGTAGCTCCTGTTTTTCCCGAGCCGCAAGACTCACCAGAGCGGAAGAATCGATGCCGCCGCTCAGAAAGACACCGAGCGGCGCGTCGCTGAGGAGGTGCAGGCGAACGGTTTCCTCCAGAACGCTGCGCAAGCTCCGGTGAAAGTCCTCTTTCGCATCTACCGGTTTCCTGCCATTGGGTGCGTGCGGCGTGATCGCCCGGAATTCTTCGCCCGCGAGAAACGATTCGCCAACATCGAAATACCGGTCGAGTTTAAAGCCGTTTGGTCGAGCCTCCAGATAGCAGCCAGCCGGAAGGGTCTGAATTGCGCGATAAGTCGTCCAGGGTGAAGGCACGGAGCCAAATAGCAGGTATCCCAACCATCCGCGTGGATCCTCATCACTCCTGATCGAACCGCTCTTCATGAGTGCGCGCACTTCGGACGCAAAGATTAGAGTGCTGCCGTCTGCCGCGCCCGAGAAGTACAGTGGCTTGATTCCAAAACGGTCGCGCGCGAGATACAATACTCCACTCCCCGCGTTATCTGACGCTCCCGCTTCATAGAGCGCAAAGGCGAACATCCCGCGCAATCGCGTAAGCAGCCCATGTATTCCCCATGATTCGTAACCATGGACCAGAACCTCGGTATCGCTCTTTGAGTTAAAGTGATGCCCGAGCGCCGCCAACTGCGCGCGCAGGGCGTCATAATTGTAAATCTCACCATTATAGCACGCCCAAACAGTTCCGGTCTCGTTGGGCATCGGTTGCCGACCACAGTCCGAAAGGTCAATGATGCTCAAGCGGTTGTGCGCGAGAATTACGTCGTCGCGCTGCAGCCAGCCGCGGTCATCAGGGCCCCGATGGGTGAGTTGCGCCGTCATTCGCCGAACGCCGGCGGCTATCGTGGCTGAAGTTCCGGACCCGGCACCGTAAGCACCTGAAACGCCGCACATCCTAGAAACCCGTCATCAGGAAGGTTTCAACGCCACGCATTGCACTGCTCAATTTCGACCGTTTGGAGCGTCTGAGACGCCTGAACCGACCTGCTCCGCACGCAATGCGCCCACGCCCCGCAAT
Organism: Gemmatimonadaceae bacterium; assembly: GCA_013817545.1. Lineage (GTDB taxonomy): Bacteria > Gemmatimonadota > Gemmatimonadetes > Gemmatimonadales > Gemmatimonadaceae > JACMME01. The sequence continues at coordinate 1,183 of JACDCM010000105.1, forward strand.
GCGGAAACGATACCTTCAGTGCTGGCCTCGTAGCTGTAGGCCAACGAGCGTCGACGGGCAGCCGCGGATATGCGATGGCGCAGGCCCTCATCACCAAGCAGGGTGAGCACTCGTGCGATCATGAGACTCGTGTCTCCGGATGCCACGACGTAGCCTGTCTCGCCTTCGGCAATCAGATCGGGGTGGGCACCGACATCTTCCGTCACTATCGGAACGACACCGGCCGCCATCGCTTCGTTGAGCACCAGGCCCCAAGGCTCTCTCTCGGACGCCATGATGAAAACGTCAGCCATAGCGTATACTTCCGGCAGCCGGCTCTGATTCACGAATCCGAAGAAAGTCACGTTGCTGAGATTGTCTTCTGCCACTCGCCTTCTTAGCTCAGGCTCCATTGGACCACTGCCGGCCAATGCCACATGGCCGGACGGGCCCACAGCGGCCGCGATGTCGAGCAGAGCCTCCGCGTGCTTCCGCGCTATTAACTTCCCGACGAAAAGGATCACCGGACGGTCAACTGGAAGGCACCATTCTTGACGAAGCGATGCCTGCTTAGCGTCGGCGTATTCGCGGCTGGTGGCATCGATGCGCTCGACATCGACGCTGTATGGACAGAAAAAGAGCTGATCCGGTCTCGCGCCATACCGCAGGTACGCCTCACGATTCGCCTCACCGATATACAGGAGAGCAGCACTGCGACGCACCCACCAGCGGACGATGGCATCCCGCACATAGCGCTTGGCGCCCGTTACTTGGTCATCGCTGATACGTAACTCGCTGCGAAAAAGAAGCGGGGTCGATCGCAGATGAGCTGCGGCGGCGGCCAGCCAGTTGCTCGGATACGTATAGCCGTTAACCCACACCGCATCGTAGGATCGGAGAAGTCCTGTAAACGCGCCGGGATTGATGGCGTGGAAAGGATTGAATGTATCGGTGATCGGGCTGACGTTGGTCAGAAAGCGCGATCGGTATCCCGACAGCTGATCCGTGTCCCATCTAACCTTCTGGCCAAACTGCTTATCGAATCGCGGACGGACGCCGTAATCGCTGCAGAATAAAACATCGAGCGAGATGTCTGGACGCTCCGCAAGCCGTTTGTAGATGGGTGTGAAGTACTGAATGGGGTGAGATGCCAGCACGGCGAGCCTGCATCTTCGCTCGGCTCTCACGCTGTTGCCTGTACGTGGTGAGCGAGAATGTCGCGAATGCGCGCGTCCCAGCTGTGGTGCGCGCGCACAGTGCGACCTCCGCTGTCGGTAATGGCTTGACGATGAATGCCGCTTTCGAGGAAGAGGTCGATCTTTCGAACGAGCTCATTCGCGTCGCCATAGCAAGCTACCTCCTCGTTTTCCGTGAGCAGCAAGCCGAGCTCCTCGGTCCTCTCATGTAGCATGAACCCGCCGCAAGCTGGAATGTGGAATGTGCGGCTGGTGATCTGATCATCGTCGGATGCACCGGTGCGACGCTCGCTTAGAATACCGAGATTGATGGTCGATGCTGCGATGGCCCGAACGTATTCCTCTCCAATCACTTCATGACCGGCTATCAGGTCCGCAAGTTCCACCGCTTCCGACCGATTCCACTGTTCTCCCCAAATGCGCATGCGCAGTGACGGCCTTGCCCGCGCAAGTGCGGCCAGCACAGCTTCCTTCTTGGGAGACCATGTGCCTATGAAGGAGACATCGCATCCATACCGTTCACGATCAAAGTGGCTCAGTGATACGGGACGATGCAGATCGGGATCGTATCCGTGCAACAAGAGGCTTGCGCTTGTCACCCCAAGCTGAGCGCGAAGATCCGTCAAGCCGAAGCGTTTCGCGCTGAATATCCAGTCATACTCCGGCAGGGCCTCGGGTAGCCAGGGGCCATGCGCGCGAAAGGATACGTCCGGATAAAATAGATACGTGCGCGTGCCAGCGTCCCTCAACTTGCGCAGTGTCGCAGCCATGACGAATGCTCCCTTGAAGGCAAGAAAGAATTCCATGGGGACGTGCGCGGCCTGCCGCAAAATCTCATCGTTGAATTCGCGCACGGATGCCACTCTTGCGGCCTTTCCCAGCGCACGCATGCGCGGCCTTCGCCACCGCAAGGGAACGAACTCCCGCTCGGATACAACTTCTACTATCCAACCCGTCCGTCGGAGCGCTTTCATACCCGCGTACGCATTGCTTCCGAGCCACTGCTCGCACGTGACGAGCGCTCGGCCGGTTGCCGGCGACCCGGTCACGGTAATCTTACGGGTGTCGCGGCAATGCGAGGCCGCGCCGTCAAGCGATGTACACTGCGGCTTCCACCCACAACTACGCTGAGTGCGACGAAAATCATGTATATCGCCAGCGAAGTAACAAGGACCTGCAGGTCGGCACCAAGACTGAAAGCCGACGCCAGGAGATAGTAGGCGAATGCGCCACCCAGAACGTTCCGCGGATTCGACCAGAAGTCCGTTCGGAGCCAGAACGCACCCATGATCGCGCCGAAGAGTAAACAGCCGAGGATCACACCTAACGGGCCAAAGTTGAGATACAGCTCCCCTGGAATTGTCATGTTGACGGAGTTGGTGATGCGGCCGTCAAGCACGCGGGCTTGTCCAATGCGTAACGCGAACCAGGCACCCTTTGCAATCGCGGGCTTCCCCGGCCACAGAAATCTTGGTATCAACGCGTATCCCAGATACTCGAGCGTTTCCCCATCGAGGAAGCCGTCTTCTCTGACTATTCGTCCAACCTGGGAGAGTTGGTTGAAATTCGTGAGCCGGCCCAGTAGCGATTGCCGCACCACCGGATCCTCCTCCGCGCTACGCCGAAGTTCCGATTCAACTACTTTGCCGACACGTTCGGTGCCTCCGGTCGTTACCCGGACCTCGCCGAGAGTCGCGAACGAAATCACGAACAAGGCCATCGCCACATATACGGGGATGAAGAGCTTTGACCGCAGCGGCCCAAAGGAACGAGCGCCAAGAAGCGCGCCTACCACGAAAGCAAAGAGAGGAGACACCATCTCCATTCGCAGATACGAGAACAGCAATGCCCGTATTGCTTCGAGCAGCGCTATACCGAGCGCCACCGGTATAGCGTAAGGCACTCGCCGCCCCCAGCCAGCGCGTGCCAAAGTGAAAGTCGCCATGTGTGGCAACTGATCCACGATGAAGCTCAACGTTCCGAACGCTCCGAGAGGCACTGCAAAGCGCACAGCCATGGCTAGTAATGATAACGCAGCGGCCGCCGGGACAAGGCCATTGTCGCTGACACGGTTTGAAATCTTGGGTAGAGTGCCGACAAGGAAGCGAAGCACCGCGTTTCGGCTCACTGCATAAAATCCGAGAATGGGCAGAAATCCTCCGGCGAGCGATAGCACCGTGGCGAGAACGAAGTGCTCTTCCACCGCGTAGAGAAAGTACCCGCTGCGTGTTGGGCTGTCGGCCGAGAGGAAAGCTACCATGTTCGCGAAGCTTGTTAGTGCGAAGCCCGCTGCATACAGAGTAGCCGGCGTGATTCCTCCCCGTCGCACCTGGCCGGTATCGATTGAGATGAATCCAAGGCCGCCAAGCGCACCCGCCGCTGACAGGATCCACGGTTCAAGATGAATGATCCCGATGAGCAACACCGCTGAGCTGATCACCACGAGCGCGCCGCCCAGTTTCTCCAGTTTACGAGAGGGTGGGCGCCTTCTGAGTGAGGGGGCGCGCGAGGCGAGCGATCCGGCTTCCCTGAGCTCAGGAATGCTCATTTGGAGTGAATGCCCATCGCCCCAACCGGGGCCAGACGTATCGCACTCCCAGCTGACCGCTCAACAACAGGCTCTCCAAGGTCGGCTCGGCTTCCGAGTGGAGCGACATCGAACTGATTCATCCACAGATGGAAAACGAAGCCGCGCCACACCTCCAGCTCGGCGGACTCATCGCCGCGTCGTAGATCTCTCAAGCGTCGCAGAAAACGCTCGGGATCGATCACGCCCGCCTGGCGCACACGGTCGCGATCCATCACGCTGTCGATCCAGTCTGCATGACTGCGAAGCCAACCGGCGAGCGGCGTATAAAAGCCGATCTTGTCCCTGCGCTGGCGCACCTCAGCTGGAAGCATGTGAGCGAACGAGTCGCGCAGGATGCGCTTTGTGAACCCATCGTGAAAGAGTGCGTCGTATTCGACACTGAACAGAAGCTCCACGAGACGATAATCGAGAAATGGCATGCGTCCTTCCACGGCGAATGCCATCGCGTTGCGGTCATCGTAGTGTGTCAGATGCGGTATGGAGAAGCGCTTGAACACCTGCACGACATAGCTATCGAAGGATGTGCGTTCGCCCCGAGCGTCAAACCTCAGGAGCGAGGCGGCTTCGCGAAGTGCTGGAGTAATGCCACGCGCAAGCCGCGCAACGGCAGCCACGCGAACTCGATCTCGCAGAGCCAGCGGCAGCGCGTGCGGCAGTGCGGTGCGCAATACGCCTTGAAATTTCTGACCGGTGCCCAGTCCCCACGCACTGATCTCTTTGCGCGCCAGCGCCCACTGGCCGCTTCCAAGCAGGTGGCCGAGATACGCCCGTACCATGGATGGATACCCCATCATCAGCTCGTCCCCGCCCTGCCCGGAAAGAATCACCGGTACACCGTTCGCGCGCGCGGCGGCCATCAGGTGGAAGTGCGCGAGTATAGACGTATCTCCGAACGGCTCCTCCTGATGCTCGAGCACCCGCAGCAGTCCTTCCTTCCAGCCTGACTCAGGTGGGGTAACGCGATGCACGTGTGGCTGCGCCAGCTTCGCGACGACAGAATCGAAATACCGGGTCTCGTCATACCGGGTACCGGGATACAGGCTCGTGAATAGGTGAAGTGGCGCTCCCCCGGTCAGTTCTTCCATGCACAGTACAAGCGCTGAGCTATCAAGCCCTCCCGAAAGCGTCGCGCCTACCGGAACGTCGGATCGCAGCCGCAGTGCCACTGCGTCCATCACCAGATCCCGGAACCGGCGCTGAAGGTTGGAGTCATATGGCAGCCGGTCGGGGCCAGCGACAACTGGAACGTCCCAGTAGCGGCGTGGGACGGGACGTTCACCTGCCCGCACCGTGATGTAATGCGCGGGAGGAAGCTCGCTCAAGCCATCGAAGAAGCCCGTACCGTGAAGATGCCCATACGTTCCCTGAGTCAGAAAATCGAACGCCGCCTGCGGGTTGAGTCCGAACCGGAACCCCAGCACGCGAAAGGCTCGCACTTCGGAGGCGAAGTACAGGGTGCCGTCCGCACCGGTGGCGTAATACAGCGGTTTCTTGCCAGCGCGGTCACGCGCCAGAAACAGCTCCCGCTTTTCCCGGTCCCAGATTGCCATCGCCCACATACCGTTGAACCGGTCAAGTGCCGCAGCCCCCCATTGGCGATACGCCCGCAGCACGACCTCCGCGTCGCTTCGCGTGCGAAGGACATGGCCCTTTCCCTCGAGCTCGCGCCCAAGCTCCTTGTAGTTGTAGACCTCGCCGTTGTAGATGAGAACGAACCGCTCTTCAGGGTCATGCATCGGCTCGCACGCCGCATCCGACAGATCGATGATGCTCAGTCGCCGGTGACCGAGAAACGCCTGATCGTCAGCCCAGGTGCCGGCAGAGTCTGGTCCTCGATGGGCTAGCGAGTTCGTCATCTGCTCGATCAGAATCTGATCGCGAGCCGCGTCTCCACCTCCCATTCGAAAAATCCCTGCAATTCCACACATGAGCCGAGATAGCCGTTAGCGGAGGTTGTACTTGAGGATGCACCAGAGAGCCCGCACACCGTCCTTCCACCCTATCTTCTTGCCCTCCTCATACGTTCGGCCCGAGTACGAGATCCCCACCTCATATACTCTGCATTTTGCTCTGGCCACTTTAGCAGTGATTTCGGGCTCAAAACCGAACCGCGATTCCTCAATCTCTATCTTGTGGAGTATATCGCGCCTGAACGCCTTGTAGCACGTCTCCATGTCCGAGAGATTGAGATTGGTGAAGCAATTCGAAAGCAGTGTGAGAAACCGGTTGCCTACGTAGTGCCAGAAGTACAGCACGCGGTGCGAATCGGCACCCATGAAACGCGAGCCGTAGACGACGTCGGCCTTGCCATCGACGATCGGCTTGAGAAGTCTCGCATACTCCGCTGGATCATACTCGAGATCCGCATCCTGAATGATGACAATTTCTCCGCTCGCGGCGGCAAAGCCGGTTCGAAGCGCGGCGCCTTTCCCCTCGTTGCGTTCATGATATAGCACGCGAATCCCAGCATTCGATTCCAGCTTTTTCAATACCGCGCGCGTTCCATCCGTGGAATAGTCGTCGACGATGATGATCTCCTTCTCGGTGCTCTCGGCCTGCACCCGGTTCAGGATTTCCAACAACGTTTCCGCCTCGTTGAAGACAGGTATCACCACGGAAAGCTTCACTGGATAAACGCGCTGCTGGGTAGCTTGCCCGCTGGTATCCGAACACCTGCCGGATCGCTCGCGTCGGAAGCCTCTGTCGCCCGATCGAGGAGCTGTGCCAGGTGACCGCTGAGGGCGCGCCTGCTGTAGCGTGCCACCTCCTCACTCCGGACCCCGGACTCGCGCGGGATTCCCCCTTTCCATCGTCTGAACGCGGCTGCCAGATATGCCGCGATCCGGTCGGGAGTTTCCAGCGTCACTCCGGTACCTGTACGCAACAATAGCTCGTCCAGAAGACCCTCGTCTCCAGGCACGCACAGTATTGGACGATCTGCACCGAAATACTCGAATGTCTTTCCCGGATAAATCCCTTTCTTCAGATAAATGTCCTGCCTCGCAGCACCGGCAATTGACAGAAGCAGGAGAACGTCGGCTCGACGCAAGAGAGCAAGAGATTCGTCTCGCGGAATGTGCGGCTTGCTGTCGACCGCGTCCCCTACCCCGAGCTCCTCAGCGTGCCGCTTTACCTCCTCGTGATGCGCGCCACGATAGGCAAAGCTGACTTCACGAAATTCCTCGCCGAGTATGGCGCGCAGTGCGGCGAGACCCTGCAGAAAGATAGACAGACGCATCTCGCGCCATATGTGACCGGTGTATGCCACAGTGAAGAATGGGAGATCATCCGTTCTCAGCGCGCCGGCGAATTCCTCTGGATCGTAGCCGTTGGGAATGGTCGCGGTTGGCCGCCCGAATAGCTGCGCATCCAGCTCGCTCCAGTATGGAGTAACGTTGACGACGCAGGCTGCGGTGGATAACAGCCGACGGGCAATAGGCGCGTACGCCACTCGAAGAGCCGGGCGCAACGGCTGCAAAATGGCGTCCCGAAAGTCGGCGATCCATGGAACGTTGAATCGTTGGGAGAACCAACGAGCGAGAAACAGGCCCGCATCCGGGGAATGCTCTCCAACGCACGCATCGATGCGTGTCGTCCCAACGATTCCCATAGCCGCTGCACGCGCACAGGGCTGCCATGCCTGCGAATAGTCACCAGTGGGAAGCTTGGCAACCGTCAGCGGCTTGCGCAGAAGTGGCGCCCAGCGACTGGCACCCTCGCGTGAAACCGCTCGCCAGATGCGGTCGAGCAGCCCGTCCCAGGGAAGCGATGCAGTCGGAACGATGACCGATTCCGAAGGATCGGAGGACGTTACTGCCTGCGCCGCCTGCTGGGAAATTGCGGAGAGTGACGGCCACTGCACGCCTCGCTGATTGGCATCGCAGCACACGACTATGGCTCTCCATCCGAAGCTGGGGAGATACTTCGCGAACTGAGCCGGCCGTTGAGCCGCTACCGTCGATTGCATGCGATGGTACGGAGCGCACTCGTGCGCGAATATGAGAACGGTCTTCCAACTCTCGCTCGTTACCACCGCGCCAACGTCCGTGGTCTTGACGGGCGCGGTCAGTGAGTGGCGGACATGGGAACGACGCCTTCGGCGATGCGATTACCCGCGCTTATGGTGGACATCCAGCGGCCCAGACAGAGGATCCGCCACGGCTCGGAGTTGAAAGGGGTTGCACCCGACACCATGTCCTTGAGCATCCTGCGCACGCGGTCCGGGAAATAGAACTCGGGCGCTACGTCGATCGCTGCCTCTATCATCTCTTCGAACCAGCCGGTGGCGGTTTCCCTGAGCCAAATCTCTTCGGGACTCACGAAGCCCATCTTGTCGCGCCGCTGACGAATGGATTCCGGGACGACGCCGCGCAGCCCCTCGCGCAGTACCAGCTTTGTCTCACCCTGGCGCAATTTCATGGAGTCCGGCAATCCCGCCAGAAACTCCACCAGCCGGTAGTCCAGAAATGGAACACGCGATTCTATGGATCGCGCCATGGAGTTTCTGTCTTCGTATCTCAGCAGCACCGGCAGCGATCCGGTCAGCGTCTGTCTGCGGAGGCTGTCGTTCAGGTCCCTTGGGGGTTGCGTCTCAACATGCGACGGGGCATCCAGACGCAGCCACTCAGGTCCGCTTGGAGACACCCTGAGGCGGCTCGGGAGCAGCATATCCGTCACCGGCATCGCGTTCCGCAGAGCAAAGATCAACTGCGCGATAGGTATTGCGCCGTGGCGCTTCCGAAACCCCTTGATCTCCATGGCCAGGTCCACCACCGACCAGCGTCTCAACATCCCCGTATACAGCGCCGCATCGTTTCCATTGTAGCCCGCAAGCTGCTCGTCACTCCCTTGCCCGTCGAGCATCACCTTCAATCCGGCTTCCGCGGCACCCGCAAAGACACACCATTGACTGAACTGACTCGTGGAGCCGAACGGATCATCCATGTGCCAGAGTTGTGCGTCGAGCTCTGCCTGCAATCGCTCGATCGTGGGCCATACTTCGACAGGTGTCGCCTCCGTCATCCGGATTACCTGTTCCGCGAAGTGCCATTCGTCGAAGCGCGCAGCTGGATACCGCGACGTGACAGTTACCTGGCCATGATGCTCACCCTCCGTATCGAGATGCTGGCGAGCCATGCAGACGATAGCCGAGGAGTCGAGACCTCCAGACAGACACGAACCGACCGGAACGTCGGCTCTAAGTCGAAGGCGAACGCTGTCGGACAACAGTTCCCTGAAGCGATCGGCAGCGTCCAACAACGAGCCCGAAAAAGGCTGAGCCTCGAGGTTGTACCAGCGCATCACCTGCACCGTCGGATTGGCATCCTCGAGGTTTACAACAGCCCTCTCTCCGCCCAGGATCTGTTTGATATTCTCATCGAACGTATGCCGGGAGATGTCCAGAAGTCCTGTTGCGAGGTAGTCGCGTGTCGTCCCCCGGTCCAGATGCGCCGCGAAGCCCGGCAGGGAGCGGATCTGCTTTATCTCTGAAGCAAATGCGAGATACTCACCGACACGAGACCAGTACAGCGGCTTGACTCCGAATCTGTCGCGCACGGCGTGAAGACGTCCCTTGCCGCGCGGATCGAGCAGGACGAAAGCGAACATTCCGTTGAAGCGGTGCAAGCACTCCGGTCCCCACTCGGCCCAGGCCGCGAGGATTACTTCCGTGTCACAATGCGAGAGAAATTGGTGGCCACGCTCCTGAAGCTCCCGGCGAAGCTCGATATGATTGTAGATCTCACCGTTATAGATGATTGTGAGACCAGTCGGCCGGTGGACCATGGGCTGATGGCCGGCGGGAGACAGATCCACGATGGAGAGCCGGCGGTGGCCGAAGCCAACCCGCCAGTCAGAAACAGCAGGAAGCTCTCGCAAGCTGAATTCAGCGCGACTGCCTGGGGACGTGTCCGGACCCGCAAAAACTTCTGTAGGGCTGCCAGCGCTCCAGAGCAGATACCCTTCATCGTCCGGACCTCGATGCCGGACGTGGTGAGTTCCGTTCAGCAGCGCTCGAGTCGGCGAGGCACCTGCAGTTTCGCATCTAAGTAGAGAAAAAATTCCACACATGTAGTTCGAGGATTATCGCTGTAAAGTGTGGGGTGGCATTAATGCAATCACCCGGCGTCGAGCTGCGCGCATGGAGAAACGCTCAGAACTGAAAGTAAATGAACGGGCTGGTCTGGAGCGCAGCGAAGAAGTACAGGCACAATACCCACAACGTAAGCACGAAAACGCCGACCGCGCTTCGAAGTGGCAACAGCACGTACACGCCCGCCGCCGGATGCGGCTTTAGAGCGAAGCGGTTTCGCACCGAGGCGTATAGCCCGGCTGCCCACGCCGGAGGCGGAACGCGTCGAGGCGATTGTGCGATTCGTGCCTGCCGTGCTGCCGTCAGACCTATGAAGTGGCCCAGAACGA
>JACDCM010000427.1 GCA_013817545.1 Gemmatimonadaceae bacterium
CGCGCGCACAGGGAAGCGAATCCGCCGTCTGGTCAAGAGCACGACCAATCCAGACGTAGAGGAGCTCCGCATTCTCTACTCACAGAGCTCGTTTTCCCAGGATGGCAAGCGCATAGCCTTCGTCGGGCAGCGCAAGGGCAAGGATGTGCTCTACTTGCTCGATGTCAGACGGGGAGGCAATCGTGTCAGGATTGACCTGCCTGTGGAGGGAGTCACCAATCCAAGCTGGTCGCCTGATGGGCGCCAGCTGGTTTTCTCGGGCAACACCGGTGGAATCACCGACCTGTACACCGTTGACGCAAATGGAAAAAATCTGCGCCGCCTGACGAACGACAAGTTCGGCGACTTGATGCCATCGTGGTCACCGGATGGCAAGACCATCGCATTCGCCAGCGACAGGGGAGAAAAGACGGATTTTGACCGCCTGGTGTTCAGCAAGTGGCAGATCGCACTTTACCACCTGGACGGAGGCCGCATCGAGCGCCTTCCCAACCAGGATGGCTTGAACATCAATCCCGTATGGGGGCCTGATGGCAAGTCCATCGCTTTCGTCTCGGACCGTACCGGCATTCAGAATCTCTTTCTTTACGACCTCAACGACTCTCAGCACTATCAACTCACGAACGTGATCGGTGGCATTTCCGCCTTCTCCGAGTACAGCCCGGTTATCTCGTGGGCACGCCAGGCGGATCGCCTGGCCTACACGTACTTCGAGGACGGCGACTACACCGTCTGGACCGTCGACAATCCACGTCTACTCAAAAAATCCCCCTTCCAGCCGTCGCTTTCACCTGAATTGGTTGCGAAGCGGTCTCAACCGGCGAACACCAGCACGATTGCGTCGGTACAAAACTCAACTGTCTTGCCGCCACTCGCCGAGGCTGATTCCATTCTGCACTCCTCGGTATATCGTACGCCCAATGGATTCCGGCCATCGGCTGACGCGCCGAGAGCTGGCGAAGGCACCACCGGCGAGGGGCCAATTACGGTTGCCGCTCTGCTCGACAGCGCGCTGTTCGCACTACCGGATACTTCAAAATTCAAGCGGTACAACTACAAGGTTCGTTTCTCACCCGATTACGTCGCGCGTCCGGAAATTGGCTATGCGCGAGATAACTATGGCCGCGGTGTGTTCGGCGGCACGACGATCATACTGAGCGACCTTCTCGGGAATCACTCGCTGGCATTCTCGGGCGAGGTGAATGGCCGAATCAGCGAAGCTCGGGCCTTTGCCGGTTACACCAACCTGTCGCGCCGTCTGCAATACAGCACCGGACTTTACCAGGAGCCGTACTTCTTCGCGCAGGGTTATTCGGCCCGATTGGACCCGCAGAATCCCAGTATCGCGGTGGAAGAGCAGATTTATACGCGCTACATCCAGCGGCAGGCCTTCGGAATAGGAATTTATCCGCTCAATCGTTTTACGCGCGGTGAATTCGGACTTCGCCTTACAAATCTGGATCGATCCGACTTGTTCGTCAGCCAGGCGGTGCAGCTTGGCACAGGCTTAGTAAGCCCGTTGAGACTGGACAGCACGATCCATGGCCCCAGCGTCAACTACGCGCAGCCGTACGCGGCGTACGTCTCAGACAACATCCTCTTCGGCTATACGGGACCCATCATGGGTCGCCGGTACCGCTTTCAGATAACCCCAACGGTGGGGACGTACCAATGGATGGAGTATCTCGCTGACTATCGACGGTACGATCCGATCATATTCAACTTTTTGACAGTCGCTACTCGGGCACTTGGAAATATTTCGGCCGGGCGGGATGCCGATAGCCTCCGCCGGTACATCGGCTACCCTGAGATAATCCGTGGTTACGATCGCGACAGTTACCGTGTCAACGCCAATGACTGTGCTCGAGCGCGTAGCAGCGAGTTCTACAAATGTTCCCCGCTATTCGGAAGCCGACTGCTGGTTGGAAACGCGGAACTGAGGTTCCCTCTTCTCCGTCGGGTAGACATTGGAATACTTCCAATATCTCTCCCGCCCATAGAAGGTCTCGCGTTCTACGACGCTGCGTTGACGTGGTTTGACGGCCAGGATGTCAACTTCCGAGGTGCCGGCAGCCGCGTCATCGACCCGTCTCTGGAACGGACGCTCCTCCGGAGTTACGGCTTCGGCGTGCGCGTAAATCTCTTCGGATTCGCGCTCTTGCGATGGGACTACGCAATTCCACAAGACGGCCCAAGCCGCGGCAATGGGTACTGGCGGTTCTCGCTGGGACCGAGCTTCTAAGAACTGGGGAGTGGGGGACGGGGGTAGGGAGGCGTGGTCAAACTACTCCCATCCCCATCCCCTAACCCCCATCCCCTACTCCCCAATCAGCGCCTTCCCGCTTTCCCCCGCCGGGACTAGCTTTTCCTTCGTGCGAGCCACGCCACTTGCGTTGGTGCTCGTGCTGGCGGCTTGCGGTCGCTCCGACCGGACCGACACCCCCTCCGTAACCAACGCTCCATCCGCGACCAGCGACCGTGGGCCGGACCAGCTTGTCCTCCGCTTTTCGCGCGAGGGCGGACGGGTTCGGGCATTTGCATACCCGCAAGTTGACTCGCTGGTTTGGAGATCGACGAGTTCGGCACCTCCCCTTGCGCGAATTCTGGCGTTCGACGATAACGCCGGCGCGGTCGCGGCGGTTGACAGCAAGGACGTACCTGTTCGAATCGATCTCCGTTTGGACGCCATCAAGCGGGAAGCCAAGCCCAAGCTTACGCGCGTTGTCTCGACGGACGGCTGGGCCATCTACGGATTGGCAGGTGACGGATCGATTACCCGATTGACCCCGTCGGCGAGCGCGCCGTGGACGTTCAAACCGTCCTCCCTTCCACGGGAGCTCGTTCCTCAGCCCGACGGCACACTTCTGGTTCTTTCCGATAGGGGAGCTAATACGACAATCACTCAGCTACATCCGCCGGAGACGAAAATAACGGGCACGGCGGTCTTGCCACGTGTTCAGCACGCGGTGCGTACTCCGGCGGGCGACCGGCTGTATTTCGCCGTCGATTCCGGATTGATCGGCGTGCGAAGCCGCGACCTGGAGCTCGTCCCCAGCGTTCGGCTCGAGAGTCCAGTCCGCGCAGTAGTCACAACGCCAAGCGGAGACCGTGTCTACATCGCGACAGGTACGAGCAGCGAGCTGATCGTCGTGGACCGGTACAGCGAGATTGAATCTCGTATTGAGCTGCCCGGACCCGCCACGGACGTCCGCATGGATCCAACGGGACGATACGTTCTTGCCCGTTCCGCGACCGGTGAATCTGCCTGGGTCATTGCGGTGGGTACCGACCGCGTGATGGGAGCAGTGCAAACAGAATGGCGTGGAGATCTCCCGGCCGTAGCGCCGGACGGAGCGATCGTTCTACTTCGCGGCAAGGACGTTCAACTCGTCGACGGCGAAACACTCAGACCTACGCGCCTTGTAGCTGGCGGCGGCCTGGATCTCTGGCATTTTATTTCCTGGAACGGTTTCCGGCCGCAGGCAGCTACCGCTGACAATCCCTCACCTGTCGCGGG
>JACDCM010000106.1 GCA_013817545.1 Gemmatimonadaceae bacterium
CGATGATTGAGCCAACGCCGGTTGAAAAGGGAGATCGACGCCTCTTGCCAGTGCAGGTCTTCATCGTTAAGAACTGCCAGAGGCTGAGGAAGACATAGGTCACCCACCTGTACATGCAGGTTCAATTACGGCTTCGGAACGGCTCAGGCGGATTTCCCTCCCGCCAATCATAGTCGTAAATCGCCAGTCGTAAATCGTAAATCGTTAATCGTGAATGGATGTGTCCTTCAACGATCACGATCTCGATTTACGGCATTTTTAGTTTCTGTGGCCCAGAATTCCCGATTCCCGATTCCCGATTCACCGCCTCCCTCCTCCCGCCTCCCTCCTCCCAAGTCTCTTGGCTATTAGCTCGCCATGAAATCGCCCATTCTCTATGAACGTCTTGTTCGCGTCGTAACCAGATGCGATCACGCCGGCGATAAAGACACCTCGAACGGGAGTTTCCATGGTCAAAGGATCATGCGCGGGAACTCCAGTCCGCGAGTCGATTGGAACGCCGAGATCGCGCAGAAGTCCGACCTCGGGGAGATATCCCAGCATGAGATAGACGTGGGCGGCAGCGAGTCGCTCCTCGCCAGGCGCAGTGCCGATCACAACCTCCGACGGCGTGATCGCGTGCACGCGCGAATTCCACCGTACGGCTATGCCGCCGTCCGCGAGTCTGCCATTCATGTCGGGCAGCACCCACGGCTTAATGTTCTTGTCGAAGGTTGGCCCGAAGTGTACCAACGTCACGCGCGCACCGCAGCGGTACAAATCCAGCGCGGCATCGACAGAAGAGTTCCCTCCACCGACGACGACAACATCCTGCCGGAATGCCTGATGCCCTTCGCGATACAGGTGCGAGACGTGAGGTAGATTCTCGCCGGGCACCTCGAGCTTGTTGGGCGCCCCGAAATAGCCGGTCGCGACAATCACGGCGTTGGCGCGAATGACGCGCTCATTCCCAGCACGCGGGGCGGTTTTCACCAGAAAGCCTGGAGCCTCGTCGCTCCCGCCTCCCCGACCCCCTCCTCCCACCTCCCGCCTCTCGCTTCCCGCCGTCCCACTCCCCACCCCCAATCCCCTACTCCCCAACCCGATCTCCACCACCCTCTCATATTGCCGCACGTCAAGATCGAAATGCTCAACGACTGCGCGGTAGTACGCCAACGCATCTCTTCGCGCCGGCTTCTCAGTCGCAACCACGAATGGAATACCACCGATCGCCAGCTTCGCGGCGGTCGAAAAAAAAGTCATGTAGGTGGGATAGCTCGCGAGCCCGCTGACCACGCTCGACCGTTCCAGTACAATGGTGCGATGACCGGCGGTCTTGGTTGCTATTGCCGCCGCGAGACCGCAGGGACCCGCGCCTACGACGATGACGTCAGCGGACGCGGCGGGCTCGTCAGGCTCCTGCACTTTAGCCGACCGGTGCTACGGCGCGCACACCGCGAGACCTGGCCTCGCGCCTTACCTCGATGATCTGGTCACGCCTGGTACCGACGCCGACGTACGCAATTGGCGTATCGGCAAGTTCCTCGATGCGGTCGAGATACCGCCGCGCTGGCGCGGGCAGATCGGCGAGGACGCGCGCCTCGGCTGTGGACCGGTTCCAGCCGTCCATCCACTCATACCGTGGCACCGCGCCCTCCAGAGCCACCAGATCGCCGGGAAACTCGCTTACAAAGCCGCCGTCCAGTTCGTACCCGGTGCACACGGCGATCTGATCCAGGGTGTCCAGGATGTCGAGCTTGGTGACCGCGAGCCCAGTGAGTCCATTTATGCGCGCCGCGTACCGCACAACCACCGCATCGAACCAGCCGCAGCGTCGCGGCCGTCCAGTGGTCGCACCGAATTCCGCGCCGAGTTTGCGTACGTTGGAAGCCATGGGTTCGAGCATCTCGGATGGTAGCGGGCCATTCCCCACTCGCGTCGTATACGCCTTGACGATGCCCAACACGACATCGATTGCCGTCGGCGCGATCCCTACTCCGATGGCGGCACCTCCGGACGTAGTGTTGCTGGACGTCACGTACGGATACGTGCCGTGATCCACGTCCAGAAGAGAACCCTGTGCGCCTTCCAGAAGAATCGATGCGTCGCTTTTGAGCGCACGGTGCAGTACCAATCCAACATCGTCCGCCAGCGGCAAGAGGCGTGGCGCCAGGCGCTCCAGCAAGTCGAGCGTGTCGTCTAAACCCGCGCGTTTGCTCGACCCGAAGCCATCGAGCTGCGCATTCGCGTGCGTAACCGCGCGCTCCACCAACTCGCGCAAACGATCCGGATGCCGAAGATCCAGGACTCGTACGCCGCGCCGCGCCACTTTGTCTTCGTAAGCCGGTCCAATCCCACGGCCCGTGGTCCCGATCTTCTTGCTTGCCGCGCTCTCCCCATCAAGCAGCTTGTGATACGGCATCACCAGGTGCGCGCGATCGCTCACATACAGGCGCCCTTCGACGTCGACTCCATCGGTCACCAGTTCGTCGATCTCGGCGAACAGCGTATCCGGATCGAGCACAACGCCATTACCGATCGCGCAGCGAACTCCCGGATGAAGAATGCCACTCGGAATCTGATGCAGCACGAACGAGTGCGACCCGATCTGCACAGTATGGCCGGCATTCGCGCCGCCCTGGTACCGCACCACCCAGTCAG
The DNA here is from genome assembly GCA_013817545.1 of Gemmatimonadaceae bacterium. Classification (GTDB taxonomy): domain Bacteria; phylum Gemmatimonadota; class Gemmatimonadetes; order Gemmatimonadales; family Gemmatimonadaceae; genus JACMME01. The sequence goes on from JACDCM010000106.1 coordinate 2,641, forward strand.
CGCGCTCGGCGATGACGTCTACGAGCTTCCCCTTCCCCTCGTCACCCCACTGCGCGCCCACGATAACAACGACGCGAGTTCCGTTATCGAACATGAATAATGATCCGTAATCCAGAGAAAATTCAGGGAGAATTCCGACAAGGTACTGTAATCGCCTGGTTGGGCCGAGGCCTTGCCCTCAGAGGCTCTGCTCTATCGCGCCACGCATCGACCGAACACCGAACACCGAGCAGTACCAACCGAGCGCTGAGTCCCGCGCAGTACCAACCGAATCGCACACCGAACACCGAACACCGAGCCCTATGGTCGCGCAGCCCCAATCGCAGCGCGCGCGATGTGCTCTTCCGCGGTGAGCGGTTCAGAGTGAACTGGTAGCGTAACCTGGAACGTTGTGCCGCGGCCATACTCGCTCTCCGCCCCGATTGCCCCCCCCAGCAACGCCACCAGCTTCCGCGTGATGCTCAGGCCGAGGCCAGTGCCGCCGTACTCGCGGGTTCGGGATTGATCAACCTGGCGGAATTCCTCGAAGATCAGGTCCAGAAATTCAGGCTTGATGCCAATCCCTGTATCACGCACAACTATCTCGATATGCTCTTCCACAAGCGAGGCCGTAAGAGTGACCTGACCCTTGTGCGTAAACTTCACCGCATTTGACAGAAGGTTGAGTACAATCTGCTTGAGTTTGGTCCGGTCGGTATGCATGGCCGGAATGTCATTGGCGATTTCGTATCTGAATTCGAGCGACTTCTTGCGAACCAGCGGCTCTATCTGCGCAATGACTTCCGCAACTGTTGCTCTGAAAGAGGCTGACTCGAGATGCACCGGCATCCTGCCAGCCTCGATCTTCGCCAGATCGAGGATGTCGTTGATTAGAGCCAGAAGGTGCTGGGAGGAAGCCTGAACACGAAGGAGCCCCTCCTCCTGCTTCGGCGTAAGCTCACCGTAGATCCGGTCGAGCATGAGGGCGGTGTAGCCGATGAGGGCATTGATTGGCGTTCGCAGCTCGTGCGACATGTTCGCCAGAAACTCGGACTTGAGGCGATACGCCTTCTCCAGCTCGCTGGACTGCCACTGCAATTTGACGTTCTGTGCTTCGAGGTGAGCGGTGGCCATGCGCACGCGATCTTCGAGATCGCCGCTCGCCGCTTTTAGTTCTTCCAGCAGGCGCTCGTTCTCAACTTGTTTCGTGAGGTCGTGCAGCACCGAAACGATTGCCATCGGCTCGCCACGCTCATTCATGATCTTTCCGGACAGCACTTCAACTGGCAGTGCGGCGCCGGATGCGGGCTGCGCCAGGCCAAGCTGCTCGCGGCGAAATAGCGACGGGCTGATCGTGAAGTCCGATATGAACGTGGCGAAGCGGGTGTCGTTACCGCGTACGCGCTGGGCGATCTGGCGATCTTCCGGCGCTTCCACCGGAAGATCGAACAGACGTTCCGCCTGCGGATTCATCATGATCAGCTTTGACTGTGAATCGCTTACCAGAATCGGGTCGCCGACGTTGTTCAGAATCATGTTGAGGCGGTCGCGCTCACGCGTTGCCTCGGCTTCAGTAATGCGTTGCCGGACGAATTGCCGCTGTAGCTCATTCGACGCGCGCTTCAAGTCGGTTACATCACGCAATACCGACAGAACGGAGGTGTCGCGTCCGTGTGTAGCAGCGAGTGGGTGGGCGAGGACTTCGAACAGCAGATCGGTGCCCTCGTCCGGATCCACGAGATTCAGATCGCGCGCCGATTGCGGGAGGCCGCCCGTCAGCACCGACTTGGACAGGAAGGAGCTGAAAAGCAGGTTATTGATCTCAACGGCGCGGCGCCGTCCTTCCGAATCCCCTTCCTGAGGCGAGAGCAGATGTTCGGCCCGCTGGTTCTGCACTATTACGCTGTTGCTGGCATCGGTGATAACGATTGGATCAGGCAGCGCATCGACGATCGACGCGAGCAGGGAACGCTGATCATCAACGCGCTCCGTCGTCCTGTGAAGGAACTCCAATGAATGCATGCGCGACAAAATTGGACCGGCTAGCTGCGCCGCATTCGCCACCGCCTCGATCATGGGCCTGTCGCGCAGAGCCGCTCCGTCGGTGGACTCGACCATGATGGCACCAAATGGAGCGAGGCCCATGAGACCCGAAGACGCACCCGGCGGACGCGGGATTACTTCAAAGCCAATATGCTCCTCCGATGGGATACCGAGAGGACGGGAACCTGGGCAGCCGCGGAACGGGAGTTGAGGAAAGGGGACCGCGAACCAGGACTCGAATGGAACGTCCAATGACTGCGTCGATGCGCTCGGGCATGCGACTATCTCCAGGCCGAGCGCGCACCGGACAAGTGGATGTCCCTCGATATTCACAGGCACGACAAGCGGATCGGCACGTCGCGATTGACCGAGTGCAAGCGAGCGCACATCGCGCAACTCCCGGCAGTCCGTATCCAACGCGAACATTATCACTCGTTTGCTGGACGCTGCTTCGGCGAGCTGTTCGAGTAGAAATCCGCTTGCGGTCTCAAAATCCTGCGCTTCCGCAATAGCTCCCAGCAGTTCCGCGAGTTCATTCCCGGAAAGCGTCGCGGCGCGACTCGCAGTTCTGGAGCTGCTGGACTCTTGTGACACCCGCCCGACGGCCTCAGCCCCGCTCGACACTCAGTTCGCCCAAACGACGTCTCAGATCCACGTTTTCGCGCATAGCCCGGTCCAGCTCACTTTCTGTCGCGGTCGCTGCCAGCTCTTGGGCGGGAGAAGTTGGCGCGGTGGTTCCAATCACTTCGGAATACTTGAGATACGTTGCCATCGATGCGACGACAATGCGCGCATCAACAGTCATAAGGTCTATTCCCACCAGGGAAACGCGCTCCCACGCGTCGATGACTATGCCCTTGTCCAGAACCCGATCCAGGACATCGATAAGTGAGGTTCCACCGGGAGAGCGTTCAACAGCCATAAAAATCACTCCGTCGTGCAATGGGCGCTGGCCCTACGGTACTATTTTCACGCATCGTCCTCATTTTGCCCGCTCCAGCTTCAGTTTGATATTGACGAAGTTGTATGGCGGCCAAGGTCCCGTGTACTTGAAGGTTAGCAGATCCTCGTACTTCCGTGAGATGTCACGGACTTTCTTGTCGAATTCCGTGTCGCGGTTCCTTTCCACAAGGAAAGCGGCATTCAATATCATGCGGTCGCCAATTGGCTTATTGCTTCGGCTCGCCACCGCGACTTGCTTGAGCGTTTCGTGAACATCAGCCACGTACTGGTTGCTGCTAATCTCCAGTGCAGCTTCTACGAGTCGTCCCAGCTGCATCCGCGCAAAATAAGTAGAACTCTGCGTGTTTCGGGTGATTTCGTCCTTGAGCCGCCGTATCTCTTCATTCGTCCGCTCGATCTCCGCGATCACCTTGTCCCGGTCCCACAGAATCTTGAGACCAAACTCGATTTTGTCCTGCATCTTGTCGAGCACGTCGGTGAACGCCTGATAAGTTGATCGCAGAAGCTCCGAGACATCTTCCTCGGAACGAAACACCGTGCCGAACGACATCGGAATCACCGAGAACTCGCGCATAACCGTCTCATTCACCAACTCGTGCGCCAGCACGTTTTCGCGCGTTGGCTCATGGATAACGATCGGCGTGTCGCTCACCACCGCCACCAGGTCACGATAGTGCACGCTGTATACTGAATTCGCGCCCTCGCCTATTCCGATATTACCGAACTCACGCGGCTTCTCCAGCCGAATGATGCAGTACACGTACTTGCCGCCATCAACTACGGTCCCCTTGCCGCTACGCTGGGTCGCGCTCCCCTCCAGGCCTCCCGAATTGCTTCTGAGCCGTTCCGGTATCGCATCAGTCATAGTTTGAGCTTTCTCTCGTTGCCTTGAACTACCTGGCGCCGCTCCAGAGCAACGCCGCGGCCACCCAGACCATCAGTACCAAGCCCACGGCCACCTTCATCGCCACAGACACGATGCGGCCGATCAATGCACCGGTCGCGACCCGCGTCGCCGCTTTTCGGTCGGTACCGATGGTGAGCTCAGCGGCCAGCGCACCTGCGAATGCACCCACGAATGCGCCGATCATCGAGCCGACAACTGGGAGAGGAACGCCAACTATCGCTCCGGCTATCCCCCCCAGAATGGCGCCCCAGCCAGCTCGCTTCGATCCGCCATACTTTCGAGCATAGCGCCCCGCCAAAATAAACTCCATCACTTCGGCTACTCCGGCCAGCGCCGTCAACCCCAGAATAGTAACGATGCCTACCCGATCAGGTGCGGCGTGGCTGTAAAGCAAAGCTGCGCCCACCATGAGCCAGAGCCCGGGTAACCCGAACGGAATGAGCAACAATCCCGCCACAAGTGCGGCAAAGAGAAGAGCGATTTCCATTCAGGTCAGCCGTTTCAGGGCCGCCACGGCAATACCTGAGGCAATGGCGATCCCGTGACCATGCAAATGATCCATTGTGTCCCGGCGAGTGTGAATGCGTGCGACGCCGCTCAGCGCGGCCTTGCTGATTGTGACGGCTTTCCACCCAGTATCTGCGAAAGCAACTGCGTCAACAAGAATACCCGGTAACAGCCGGGAGACGCGAGCTGAGATTCCACATTCGGCTGCAGCGTCGGCTAGAACTCCAAGCAGGCGCTCGGGTCTCACACCGGTCCACATGAGTCGAAATTCTCCCACGTCATCCAATCCGTCAAAATTCATGACAGTTCCTGGTGCGCGCGTGCTTACCCATGCGCGCGCGCCAGCAAGCCCGAGTTCTTCGGCACTCGTGATGATTACCCCAAGAGAACTCTTCTCCGGTAACAGCGATGCCGTGAGCAGTGCGGCAGCAACGCCTGAAGCATTATCCAGAGCGCCGTTGGAACGCGCTCCCAGAAATGTCAGAGCGACCGGAATAGCGCCAACCAGTCCGGCGACGCCTATCCACGGCCACCACGCCGAGAAATTGTATGTCGACCCTGCCAATTGCGCGGCGCTTGTCGCTATGGCCACGACCCACACCAATACAGTCACACATATCGCTGCTGCCCGGACTCCGATCGGGACCACCTGGGATTTGGAATCCAGATGAGCCATGATCCAGACATCGGGGTCGCCACGAGTCGCAACCAGATTGACAGACCGCGCGCGAAGAAGCGCAAGAGAAGTCACTCCGTAACGCGCAAGCCATGTAGCCGCCAATCCGATCGCTGTACCAGCCCCGAGCAGTATGATCAGGGCGACATCTGGCGCTCCTTGTGTGCCCACCCGGCAGGCGAACAAAAGTGCAGCGATCGCCAGACTTCCAGCCAAAGGAGTCGCGTACGCTCCGGGAAATGCCGAAAATTCGAACGGCTCCTCGCTAAGCGAGAAGCCGGCTTTTTCCAATGTTGTGGCGCAGTAGCGTCTCGCCTCAGCTTCCGCCTCGCCTCCCGCTGCCCGCGGCGACACAGCAATGATGCGAAGATGAGACAGTGCGTCCTCCGCGGCTGTCACGCCGGCGCCGTGGACCTCGCCAGTCCAGCTGCTTCCAGAAGCGACTCCACCTGTGATCGTTCGCCGTTTCTCAGGGGCAATAGTGGCAGGCGCGGCAAGCCACCGGTCAAGCCGACACGATCCAGCGCGTGCTTCACTCCGGGCACGCCGAGCGAGCCAACGATGGTTTTTGCCATGGGGATCAGCCGCTCTTGCGCACGCCCGGCACTGCCCTTGTCGCCCTTTGTCCATGCTGCGTAAAGCCCCGCGCTAAGACGGCCGGCGAACAGCGAAACTGCGAGAATTCCGCCGCGCGCCCCCAACTCCAATGCTGAATACAAACCACTTCCACTGCCAGTGAGCACCGTGAAGCGCGCTGACTGCGCGGCCAGATACGCGCCCAGCAACTTCAAATCGCCAGAGCTGTCCTTGATGCCCGCAATGTTTCCGTGGGACGCCAACTCCAATACGAGCCCGGGATCCAGCGTCAGGTGCGCATATTTGGGAATGTTGTACAGAAAGACCGGTACCGGGCTTTCATCGGCGACTCGGCGAAAATGAGTCGCGAGCGCTTCGGAGGTCATGGCACTCGCGTAGTAGTGCGGCGAAACGACGAGCACCGCGTCCACTCCACGCTCCGCAGCCTCCTGCGCCCGGCGCAAACAAAGCCGAGTCGACTCTGCGCCTACACCGGCAATAAGCCAGCGCTCATTGGGAATAAGCGGGCGCGCCCACTCGACCAGCTGTTGCCGCTCACGTTCATCCAGCAGCGCCGCTTCACCTGTCGAGCCCGCGACAACCACGCCGGACAAGCCCTCGGCCATATGCGCGCGGATGTTTGCCCGAAAAGGAACTGCGTCGAGATCTCCATTAGCCGCGTCGAATGTCGAAACGACCGGAGCAAGGACGCCCGAAATCTGGTCCGTCACGATCCCAGGAAGTCGTATCCGGAGTGCGTGTTCAGGGCGCCTGAAGCACCCGCGGCGGCGGTTTCGGGGCTGAGCTTCTGCGTCTCGCCTGCCTTGTGCGAGTCGTGGCCCATCGTACGCATCTTGAGGTCGAAATCGCTCGGCCGAGTAGACGCCGCGTGCGCTACGTCGTAGGTCACCGTCTTCGAGAGTACCAGGTCCATGAGATGCTGATCGAACGTCTGCATGCCGTACTGATCGCGCCCTTCCGCGATCGCATCGCGAATGCTTCCCGTCTGCGACTCATCCATTATGAGATCGCGAATGAGCGGAGTCGCAATCATGATCTCTACAGCCGCAGCGCGCCCCTTGCCATCCGCGCGCGGCAGCAACCGCTGAGACACCACCGCATGCAGCGACTCTGCCAATCGGACGCGAGCGACTCCCTGTTCCTCAGGGGGAAACATCGCGATCACGCGATTCACGGTGGTCTGTGCATCCGCGGTGTGCAATGTCGAGATGAGCAGGTGCCCAGTCTCCGCCGCCTTCATGGCCGTATCAATGGTTTCCGCATCGCGCATCTCACCGATCATGATAACGTCCGGATCCTGGCGCAACGCGGCACGTAGCCCCGTCTTGAAGCTGTCGGTATCGACGCCAATCTCGCGCTGCGTAATGGAGCACCGAATGTCGCGATGCAGAAACTCGATCGGATTCTCCAGCGTGACAATATGCTTGCTCTGAGCGGTGTTGAGATGGTTTACGAGCGCTGCCATCGTGCTCGATTTTCCGGATCCGGTGACACCAGTAACGAGTATCATCCCGCGCTCAGCCTCAGCGATTCGTGCAAGCGTGCGAGGAAGCTGAAGTTTTTCGACGGTCGGTACTTCGAATGGGATAACGCGCAGCACAATCATGAAGCTGGAACGCTGCCGCAGGATGTTTACACGAAAGCGTCCGACGCCAGGAACGCCCCACGAGCAGTCGTAGTCATGAATCTTGTCGATGCGATCGCGGTCTTCTTCCGTCGGTATCAGGCGGGCCGCAATCGCCTTGGTCTGCTCGGGCGTCAACGCCTGCTTCGTAAGCGGCACCAGCTTCCCATCGATCCGGGCACGAAATACGTCACCGGCCTTGATGTGAAGGTCGGATGCACCGCGATCCACTGCCGCCTTGATGATTCTCTCCACTAGTACCCCGCCGTTTTATCGACCACGTTGCGCAGCGGCCTGCCGCTAGCGTATCGGTGCCAGTTATCGAAAAATAGAGCCAGCTCCCTTCGCCAGAATCCGCGCTGCGTCACGCCCGAGACATGCGGCGTAACGAGCACCCCCGGAAGGGTCCAGAGGGGACTCTCAGTGGGTAACGGTTCCTCACGAAACACATCAAGCACCGCGCCACGGAGTCGGCCCGATGCTATCCGGGCTGCGAGCGCCTCCTCATGCATGAGAGAGCCGCGCGATACATTCACCACGATGGCGCCCGGAGAAAGACGGTCAAGTATGTCTGCCGTCACCAGTTGCCGCGTTTCATTCGTGGCAGGTGCGGTGATGATCAGGAGATCGCAACCTGTGACCATCCCCGTCAATTCTTCCGGCCCTCCAATGCGCTCAAATCCTGGCGGCGCCCCTTTTTCGGGATGCCGCCGAATGCCGCCACAGCTTGCGCCAAGCGCCGCGAGCCGCTCCGCAATCGCTCGACCGAGCCCTCCAGTCCCGATTATCACTGCCCTGCAGTCCGCTATCTCCCGCATCGAGCTTGACGCTCCCACAAATGGCGACTTGTCCCATACTCTTTTCCTCTGCTGCTCCAGGGCTATGTCAAAAGACCGAAGCAGGTACAGAATGCCACCCAGCACGTACTCGGCGATGGGCACTGCGTGGACCCCAGCCGAATTCGTGATTACGACTTCGCTCCTCAGCATCTCCTCGAACAACAGGCTGCCTACGCCGGCCGCCGCTGAGTGTATCCACCTGAGTTGCCCCGCGGCGAGAAGGAGCGGGCGCGAAACGCCATACCCGAAATACACTTCCGCATCTCGAATGGCGGAGAGCGCCGCCTCGCTCGGCGGAAGCCCGCCGTCGCCGTCCGCGAATGTCGGCGCGGATACGATATCCACAGTCCATCCGGCGGGTGTCTCGCGCCGAATTTCATCGGCCCCGAGCTCGGTCAGTGACCACTGCTTTGCTGATGCGTACAGGTCGACAACCAGTCGTCTCGAGCTCACCGGAGTTTTACGCAAAGTGATCCCGGACGCGCAAGCACGGCATTGCTATCGTGGTCAAAGCGCCTCACGGCAGGGAATCGAGACTGAATCGCAAGCAGCTCAAACCGTTACCGAC
>JACDCM010000107.1 GCA_013817545.1 Gemmatimonadaceae bacterium
GTCTTCGAGCGAGTCGCTCACCCACGCGAGCACATCAGGGCGACGATGCACGAAGCGCTGGTCCTCGACCAACCACGTCGACCATCCTGAACGCAGTTCAATCGGACGCGGCCGATAGGGAACAGGGTTCGCGGGATCCGAGATGTAGTTGTCGAATGCCGGCGGGGCCTTCGCGGAGGGCGGGTCGAACGACAGCTTCCCGTTCGCCTGAAGGTAGAGCCGTCGCCCGACCACATTGCGTTTCGGCGGCCATGCATCGTGCTCTACCCATTCGTTTGCGCCGGTCCTGAACGTCAGCGCCTCGGGGCGCTCCGGGCTCCCCTTCCCCTTCAAGTGGTACGCGAAGAACGGCGCCAGTATGCTGCGACGATAGTGCTCCGCTGTCGCACTGCCAAAGTCAATACGGCCGAGTTTGCGCCCCTCGCCCCTCGACCATCCACCATGGTTCCACGGACCCACGACCAGGAAGTTCTGTTTCGACGTATCGTGCCGCTCGAGCAACTCATAGATCTTGATCGGGCCATAAAAATCTTCCTGGTCCCACCATCCGGCCACGTTCAGCGTCGGCACAGTCACACGGTTCAGCCACGGCGCGAAGGCCTGCCTCTTCCAGATCACATCGTAATCAGGTCGGTTCACGAAGTCGCTCCAAGTCGGGATCTTGCCGTGGAAGTATTTCGCGTCCACATTCGATAACGGGCCGAGATCCAGATACCACTCGTAAGCATCGTAACGGTCTATCAGCGTCGACACGTCGGCGATCTCTTTCGATGACTCCATCATGTACGCGTATTCGAGGCCGTAGCTCAATCGAAACGCCCCGTTGTGATGGAAGTCGTCGCCAATCCACATGTCTGCAGGGGAAGCTTGCGGGACTACCGCCTTCAGCGACGGATGTGGATCGAGCATCCCCATCACTGTTAGCCACGCACCGTAGCTTGTGCCAGCCATCCCAACACGCCCGTTGTTGTTGGGCGTGTGCTTGAGCAGCCACTCAATCGTGTCATAGGTGTCGGTGCTTTCGTCGATCGCCTTCTTGTTTTTAGGATCGCGTGGCTGTCGGAGCATGACAAACTGACCCTCCGACTTGAACCGTCCGCGGATGTCTTGCTGGACAATGACGTATCCATCTGCCGTCAGCTCCGGAAGCGCAGCCGCCAGTTGCGCCGAGCTTAGGTCGCCGATCCCGTATGGAGTCCTCAGTAGCAGAATTGGCAGCTTCTCGGCAGCGCCACTCGGCGTGAATACCCGCGTGTGGAGACGCACTCCATCGCGCATCAGGATCATCGCCTCGGTGCGAGTGAAGAGTGAATCCGAGGACTGCGCCTGGATGGGCGCAACGGTTGCGAAGCAGATCAGTGCAACGAGCGCGCGACACAAGTCCGTAAGTGCTTTTTTCATTTGCCCCTTTCTTACTGGTCAGTGGGCAGTTGTCCGTTGTCCATTGAAGCACTCGATCTTTGGAGTGCGCCGACAGAGCGAAGCGGCGACGGCGCTTTGGATGCGCTTGTTGCTCGACATCACTAAACATCCAAAGCGGTGTCGCGCTCCGCTTGCCACCGCACTCCAAAGGTTGTCCACTGCCCACTGCTAACTGACGACTGATAATTCTATTTCTCCGGTTTCTTAGACACCCGATCGATTGGTGCGGGTCGCGGCACGCGCGGCACCGGGTTCTGCTCAAGCAGTCTGATTGCCTCCTGCACTGCGCGTTCGAGCTGAGGGTCGTGTCCCTTGATTACTTCGGCCGGTGTGTACTCCACTTCGATATCCGGCGCCACCCCCTCGTTCTCTACTGCCCACTTGCCCGAGAGGTCATAAAAAGCCAGCGTGGGTGCGGTTATGCCACCGCCGTCGATTGTGGGGGGCACGCCAAGCGTGCCGACCAGCCCCCCCCAGGTCCGCGTCCCCACGAGCGGTCCAACCTTTCGGAGTCGGAAGTAATAGGGCAACGCGTCCCCACCTGAGCCAGCCGACTCATTGATGATCATTACTTTAGGGCCGTAGAGTCCAGCAATTGGTGAGGTTGTAGGCTGGCCATCGCGCATCGCGAAGTTGCCGATGAGCTTTCGATCAAGCTCGTTCACGATGTAATCCGCCACCATTCCGCCCTGGTTGTAGCGCTCGTCGATGATCGCGCCGACCTTGTCCTGTTGAGAATAGTAGTAGCGAGTGAAAGAGGTGTAGCCGGGGGCTGCTGTGTTGGGCAGCCAGACGTACGCTAAACGCCCGCCCGAAAGTTTGTCGACCAGTCGGCGATTATCCTCAATCCACGCCCGCGTCCGAAGTCCTTCCTCGCTGGCCACGGGGATCACGGTCACTATGCGTGACCCCTCAAGCGAAGGCGACTTGTTTACCCGGATCAGCGTCTGCCGCCCCGCCGTCCCCTCAAACAGGCTATACAGATTGCCCGTCGCCGCCAGTGGGCGACCATTCACCTCGAGTAGGTAGTCTCCTTCTGCAACCAGAATCCCCGGCGCGCTGAGTGGCGCCCGCAGGTCAGGGTTCCAATTCTCGCCGGTGTAGATTCGCTTGATTCGGTAGCGTTCGTTCTCGACCGCAAAGTCCGCTCCCAACAAGCCGACCGATACCGGATCTTCACGTGGCAGATCGCCCTCGCCTGTCAGATACGAGTGTCCCACCGTCAGTTCGCCGCCTACCATAGCGATGATGTATCCCAGGTCGGAGCGATGGCCTGCGTGGGCAAGCAGCGGACGGTACTTCTCATAGATCGCCTGCCAGTTGGCCCCGTGCATTTTGGGATCGTAGAAATACTCGCGCTGAATCCGCCACGTCTCGCGATAGATCTGTTCCCATTCGGCGCGCGGATCGACCCGCATCTCCAATTGCGTCACGTTGAGGGGTCCGTCTCCGACTTTAGCGGGACGATCCGTCGCGACGATTCCCCAGGACGCGCCCCCACCAGCGCTAATCTGGTAGAGCAGTTTCTTCTTGTCCGCTGAGAGCGAGTACGAGCGAATGCCTTCGAGAAACGGCGCGGCGGTGCGCTCTTTGAGTTGATAGCGCTGCAAGCGCAGTGATGGCGGCCCGGCGCCACTACCAGTCGTCAGAATTGGTTCCGTATAGTAAAAGCTCCCAACTGCGCCGGCCGAGAGGTTGCTGTAGTCACCGGCCGGAACATTAACGGCGAGAATCCGTTGCCCAATCGCGTTCAAGTCGATACGAACATTTACTGTCTTCGGCGTGGCCGGAGTTGGTTGCGGCGGTTGCGGCGCTGGCTCCGCGCGGGGTGCTTCGCGAGGCGCGGGACTCGGTTCGTCGCCGGTTTCAGGCAAGAGTGGCGATGGCTCGCTCGCACTGAGTACAACCAGATAGATGGCCCGACGCACTGGACGATCAATCGAACTCATCTCCAACCAGCCGGTACTGGGTCCGTAGTTAGTGCTCGCCAGGAAGTATAGGTACGAGCCTCCTGCGTCGAACGCGGGCGAGATCGAGTCCGCCAATCCATCCGTGAGCTGGTGAGCCTTCTTATCCGCCAACGAGTAAACGAAGATCGCCCGCAGGTGGCTGGGAAGATTCTTGGAGTAAGACACCCACCGCGAATCCGGCGACCAGGTGGCATCGAACTGTCGCACAGGATCAGGGTAGATATCGGTATCAATCTTCGTCGTCGTGCCACTTGACACTTCGATCGTCCAAAGGTTTTGGTGGTTATCCTGAATCAGAATCTGTTTTCCATCCGGCGACCAGGCCGGCGCGGAGAACAATGCCGTGGACGGTAACGGAATTGCCCGCGGCGGTGTGACGCCGATCGGATCGCCAATCATGAGTTGGTACTCTCCGCTCGCGTCTGAAAACCAGGCGAGTTGGGCGCCATCGGGCGACCACACCGGGCTGCGGTCATGCGCGCCCGAACTTTGCGTGAGGTTCCGGTAGTCTCCCTTCTCAGCAGGGACGGTGAAAATTTCGCCGCGCGCCTCGAACGCCGCGCGAATCCCGGTCGGTGAGAGCGCCGCGTTCCGGATCATGCTAACTACTTTCTTGAACTGGGGGCGCGCCCAGGGCAGGTCGCCACTCACATCGATGTTGAGCTTTCGCGCCTGCCCAGTCTTGGTGTCGACCAAGTGAACATAGCCGGCCTGTTCGTACACGACCGCGTCGGGGCCCGCCGATGCATTCATAACGTCGAAGTCGTCGTGCCTGGTCAGCTGCGTGACCTGTTTAGTGTCGAGGCGGTAGGAAAACAAGTTGACCGTGTGATTGCGGTCGGAGAGAAAGTACACAGTATTGCCGACCCACATCGGATCGGTGTCGTTGCTATTGCTCCACGGAAGCTTTTCGACTAAGTAGTCGGCCAAGTTCATGATCCGGATCGGGTGTGTGCGACCACCCCGGTAGTGCCGCCACTGACTAGTCTCATACCACCCTGGAATGAATGCCGTCGAAAACTCTTCGTAGGCGATCCGCTGGCCGTCAGGGGAGTAGGCGCCCTTAAATGCCCTGGGCATGGGGAGCGGCTCGGGGAGCCCGCCCTCCAACCCGAGCGTCCAGAGGCGGAAGTAGGCCTGTTGGGGCGCGCTGGTTCGTGCTGATGCCAGGACCACGCGGCGGCCGTCGGGCGTCCATCCCCTAACCCGATCAACTCCGGGGTGATAGGTTAGTCGTTTGGGATCACCCCCAGCGGTCGGCACGACGTACACGTCCGTGTTGCCTGCAACTGTGGCTGTGTAGGCGATCTGGGAACCATCCGGTGAAAAGTAGGGATCGGTTTCAACGCCGGAAGTGGACGTGAGACGACGCGCCTCTCCTCCGCTTCGCGAGACGGCCCATAAGTCGCCCGCGTATGCGAAGGTCACCAGTTCGCGACTTACCGTTGGGTGACGGAGCAGACGGGTCCCCTGACCGAAGGCAGTGGCCGAGATGGCCAGACACAGGAGTAAACCAAGAGTCATATGTTGTGTGTTCATAAGGAGATTCATAAGAATTGTTCGTGTTTGTTCGTGTGATTTCGTGGATCGTCTTCTATAAGACTCAAAAAATATGCCACGGCCTTGTTGCCATCTTTATTTAAGCTTGTCGAATGGCATGTTCCCGATCGGATATTGCTGCCAGTCCTTGTAGTCGAAGTGCCACCACTCTGCCTCATACACGGTGAAGCCCTCGGCTTCCATCGCGGTGCGCAGAAGGTTGCGGTGCCAACGTTGGAGTGAGGTTCCTCCTGGATAATCAGGGTATGAGCGATCAGTGGTCTCGTCATACGTGCCCACCATCTCAACAGGTTTTCCGATCTGCAGGTCGTAAAGCGTCAGATCAATAGCCGCGCCGCGGTTGTGGCGCGACCCTCGGGACGGGTCAGCCACGAAAAGCTTCTTGTCTTCCGGGGTCGCATCCCAGAATACTTTGGTGACATACCAGGGCCGGTACGCATCGTGGATGAGCAACCCGTAGCCTTTCTCTTTCAGCTTCTGATGCGCGCGGACGAGCGCCTCGGCGACGGGACGTTGCAGGAAAGCGCGCGGCTCGGAGTAGAAGACGCTGCCCAGAAAGTTGTTGGTCGTCGCATAACGAATCTCCAACTTGATTGTGGGATCAAGACGATTGAGTTCAACCAGATCCGACTCGCGAAACTCCCCGGCCTCTTTCGGCGGCTGGGCAACAAGCGCCTCTTTCAGTAATTCGCTGACTGGTCTGAGCGGCTTGATGCGTAGCTGCCCGGCCCCGTCTTCCAGACCAACGTTGCGGCGCTTGAATACGACGCTGGCAGCCTCGACCTGAGTCGCGCGTCCAGTTTTGTCGCGCGTGAAGATCAGACGCTCGCCGTCGTAGAGTCCTCGGTCCGGGAACTTGAAGACGTTTTCCGACACCCGCTCAAGGGGGTCAAACTCGACCCACTCGATCAAAGCCCAGAGCTTGCTGTCCTTCTCGAAGATGTAAAGGATGTCGTGGTCCCATCCGTACTCGCCTATGAGTCCGCGCCACTGGACCCGTGCAGGCTGCGGTTTAGGAACCTCAAGGCGCTTGAACGTTTCGTTGCCGATGACGATCGCATTGTCGCGAACCAGTATCTTCTCACCGTAAGCGAGCTTGTCGTCAACGATGAGCGCGTTCCCGAGTGACCGGAGTCGCACTTGCGCTCCCCCTTCGGCGCTGAGTGTCGAAAGCTTGCCGCCGCTTTCAATTAGATCAACGGCTTTCGCACCGTTTACGTAGCGTCCAGCGATTCGGCGCGCCAGCTGATGATCGACGGGCCCGGGTGTTTCCGGCTGCGGAACGGGCACGCCCTGACGCACAGCGAGCATGGTAGTCAAAGCGTAATCGGCCAGGCGATTCGTCACCGCGTTTGCCGCATCCTTGGTCGTCACTACTACCACGCCAAGTTTGTCATCAGGCATGGCCTTCAACGTAGTGGCAAAACCATAGATAGCTCCGCCGTGACCGACCGTGCGTCGGCCTTCAAGTTCGCGCACGCCAAAGCCGATACCGTATCCTGTTTTCTGTCCCCGCGGCGCGAACTGCGGAGTCCACATCTCGTCAATCGTTGACGGTTTGAGCATCTGTCCTTTCGCGCCACGCCCACCGGCAAACAAAGCGCTCATGAACCGTCCCATGTCCGTGACCGTCGTGTACATGCTCCCGGCGGGGCTGATGCCGAGTTCAAACGTGGGCGCTTCAAAGACGCGGCCATCGATGGTCCACATATACGCCTTCGCCAGCTCCTTCGTGATTTCCGGCGTCGGCTCGAAGCTGCTGCGCTCAAGGCCGAGCGGATCGAGCACCGCGCGCTTGAGGTATTTCGCGAATGGCTCGCGTTGCGTTCGCTCAAGCACGTAGCCAACCGCCGCTATTGCCGCGTTTGAATACTTTGTGCGGGTTTCAGGCGCATAAACGAGTGCCGTGTGATTGAGGCTGGCGATGGTGCGGGCAAGCGACGGCTCGTCCAGAGCGAAGTAATGGCCCACTGGCGGCTCACGCACGAGACCTGAGCGGTGCGACATCAGTTGCCTCAGTGTGATGGGCTTGCTGAAAGGGTTGCGCGGGCGGAAGTTTGGGAGGTAACGAGTTATGGGGGCATCCAGATCAATCTTCCCCTGCTCGACTAACTGCATGATTGCGATGTCGGTGAACAGCTTCGACACCGAGCCAACGCGATAGACAGTCTCAGCGGTGGCGGGCACCTTTCTCTTCGGGTCAGCGAAACCGAACCCTTTGGCCCACACGATCTGCTGATCCTCTACGAGCGCGATGGAAAGAGCAGGAAGATCTTTGTCGGCCATCTCGTGCGTGATGAACCGCTCGATCATCTCTACCGCAGCCGCGTAGTTCTTGCTTGGCGCGACGGAGACCTGAAGGTTCAGTTCAGGCGCTAACTGCTCAGCGCCGGCGGAGAGTACAAAGCGAAGAACCGGACTCAGCGCTAGAGTCATCACCACCAACGCGGTGACGATTCCTGACCATGCTGTCTTACTTTTTTCCATTGTGAAAAATAGGAATTGATCTCGGGTACTGGCAATCGTAAAAAATCTCATCGGCATTCAGTTCAGGCGGCAATACTCAAGATGAAAGATTTACAGGGTAGGAAGGGCGGTTTACCCCCGCTGATGCGCAATACTCAAGTTCCGTGGACGAGGCAGCGGTGGTAAACGGCCCTTCCCAACCTGCGAATTTTTCTATCTCGAGTGCTACCTCCTTAGGCACACGCTTTATTTACCTAATCTTGCCCGGCCCCCACAGCGCCCGACCCGGTTTTGCGCCCGTGTGTTCACCATCCTTGAGCACCTGCTCGCCGTTGACGAAGACGTGCCTCACGCCGACGGAATACTGGTGAGGGTTTTCAAACGTAGCGCGGTCGGCAATGGTTTGCGAATCGAATACCACCACGTCAGCAAACATTCCTGTTCTGAGAAATCCTCGACGATCAAGACCGAGGTTTGTCGCGGGCAGCCCCGTCAAACGCCGCACGGCCTCGGAGAGCGAGATCACCTTCTCCTCGCGTACGTACTTGCCTAAGAGACGCGCGAAGTTGCCGTAGGCGCGCGGGTGTGTGGAGGATTTAAGGAAGACTCCTTCCGGCGCCATCGAGGCACCGTCAGAGCCGAGAGAAACCCACGGTTGACGTAATTCCTTCTTGAGATTCTCCTCTGCCATTAGGAAGTAGACCGTGCCGACACGCGATCGGTCTTCTAGTATAAGGTCCATGATCGTCTCGATGGGGTCTTTCCCACGCATTTTCGCGACCTCGGCCAGAGTTTTGCCCGCAAGTGGTTTCAGCTTCTCCGACTTGAAACCGACTAGAAGGACGCGGTCTGGAGAGCCGGCAGCTAAGTAGAGGTTCTCCCATTTGTCACTCGGCACGCGCACTTCCGCGGCGATCTTCTGACGCGTGGCCGGATCTTCAAGGCGTTTGAAGAGCGTTTCGTATCCGCCGTCCATGGTCCACGGCGGCAGGCTGGCGTTGAGCCCCGTCGCGCCGGCTGGGTACATGTACATGTCGGCAGTAATCTTCAATCCGCGGCGACGGGCGCCGTTGACGAGCGCGATCACCCGATCCACTTTGTCCCAATTTTGCCGGCCGGCGGCTTTGATGTGATAAATCTCGGCAGGAAGGCCGGCCTCGCGGCTGATGCGAATCAACTCTTCGACAGCTTCCACCCACTGATTCCCTTCGCTGCGCAGATGCGAGATGTATTTGCCTTTGTAACGGGCAGCAACCTTACACAGCTCGATCAGTTCCTCAGTCCTGGCGTAAAACGCCGGCGCATATATTAAGGATGAGCCGACGCCGAGCGCGCCCTCCTCCATCGCCTGGCGCACAAGCTCGCGCATTTCCTTAAGTTGCGCCGGGGTCGGCTGCACATCTCCCTCGCCGAGTATGTACTGCCGGACGGTGGTCGCACCAACGAAGGAGGCGACATTCTGCGAGACGCCGCGTTTCTCCAGATACCTCAGGTACTCGGCGAGCGTCGTCCACTCGATGTCGAACTTGATGTCGTCCTGTTCGGCAACCACCTGCTTCTTCAGCCGCTCGTTGAGTGGACCCATAGACCACCCCTCGCCCATGATTTGGGTGGTCACGCCCTGCCTGATCTCGCCCTGCGAGCGACCGTCAACGATCAGAGACTCCGTGGACCATGACAGCATGTTGATAAAGCCGGGCGCGACGGCGAGGCCACTCGCGTCCACCACATTACGCGCACTTGTCCTCCTCAGGTTGCCCATGGCTACGATGCGATCTCCTTTAATAGCAACGTCGACTCGCCTGGGAGCGCGTCCAGTTCCGTCATGAACCGTGCCGCCCTTAATAAGGACGTCAACGTCTTCGCTCCGGGCAGCTTGCCCTACCGCTGCCAAAGGCAGTGCCAGCGTTAACAACAAAGCGAGATACCTATGCAGTTGCATGTTCAAGTTCTCCTCAGGTTGATGACCGTCCGCTCCAGTATTTCGCGCCGACGAAGAGAGACTAAATCCGCCACTTAATGCCAGCAGGAAACAAAAAACCGCTGTGACACAAGTCCGCAAGTTCCAGATTCTTGAGCAACGTTTGACAGAGACAACGATCCACGAACTAACACGAACTAACACGAATTGCGCTTGGTGTCTTTTTGGGAATTTCGGTATCGTTCCCTTTGGTTGCGGCTAACAGACGCGCCGTGACTTTGTTCCTCATTGTTCTGTCATTCATTCGTCTCACTCCCGCTAACCCCTTTGCGCCACCGCCAGATGAAATAAACCGGCGCACCTAGAAGGACAACGCCGAGTCCTACGGCGGCCCGCCCAGGTTGCGTCGCCATCGTATTGATGACCAGGGCGGCGGCTGCAAGGATGAACAGCAACGGCGTCCACGGATAGCCTGGCACGCGATACAGGCCGGTGACTTCAAACCCTCGTCTGCGGTAGATAAAGATGCAGGCCGCGCCCAGCGCGTAAAAGAGCCAGCCGCTGAAAACCACAAAGGTCAACAACTGCTCGAAGGTGCCGGTCGCGGCCAGCACGGCGGCCCACGCTGAACTCGCCAGCACGGCGAAGGCCGGCGTGCGAAAGCCAGGATGAACCTCAGCCAAACGATGAAAGAAGAGGCCGTCGCGGGCCATCGCGTAGTAGACACGCGGCGCAGTTAGAGTGACCCCGTTCGCCGCACCGAAGATCGAGATCAGAATCGCAAGCGCGACCAGCTTCGACGCCGCTGGTCCGGCAACCGCAGTCACGGCAGTGGCAGCGATGCTGTCCGTTTGCGCTGCTTTTGTCGGGCCGAGCGCGGCGATATATGCCAGGTTAGCAAGCAGGTAGATGCCAATCAGAGCTGCCGAACCGATTAGCAACGCTCGCGGGAAGTTGCGCTGGGCGTTAAGTGTTTCGCCCGCGCTAAAGGTCACATACTGCCATCCTTCGTAAGCCCAGAGGACCGCGATCATCGCGAGCCCAAAGCCGGATGCGAGCGAGGCGCCGGCCTCCGTGGGCCACGAGGTTACGCCCGCCCCGCTGAAGCCGCGCCCGAGCCAGAGCAGTCCCGCACTCATGATCAGGATCGCGGTTATCTTAATCGCCGTGGTCCAGTTCTGAACGTTGGCGCTCTCGCGAGTTCCGCGCACGTTGACAACCGTCACGATGGCGATCATCCCGACGGCGACCAACTTGCTGAGCGCGGGCGTCAGCGGAACGATCTCACCGAGGTAGGCGCTAAATGCCACGGCAAGCGCTGCGATGGCGCCGCTGCTGATAACGAGGAAGAGCGTCCACCCGTAAAGAAAGGCCGGTAGCGGGCCGAAACAGTCGCGTATGTAGATGTAGATACCGCCCGCCTTCGCGTTTCGTGCGGCGAGTTCCCCATAGGTCAGGGCGCCGAGCAGCGATAAGACTCCGCCGGCGAGCCAGACCAGCATGGCTAGAGCTACGCTGCCTTGCACTTGACGCAGCACGGCGCTCGGCACGATGAAGATCCCCGAGCCAATCACGGCTCCGATGATCAGCAGGATGAGATCACGCAGGCCGAGCGTGCGCTCTAGGGTGGCAGTTTGATGTGAAGGCTTTTCGCTCACCATGACTGATGGACAGGACAGCGAATTTCTGTCCCTTGATTGGTGTCCGCGATCGATTTCAATTTTTTCACAGCTTCTACCGCAGGCGGTTCAGACCGGCTACTCCAGTCGAACTGTCTCTCGCCGTACTGTCAGGGCCTCGATGCGTGCTTCGTTGACCTGGTAGCCAATACCCGGAGTTGTAGGAGCCTTGATCGTGCCCTGCCGCGAGACGGTGACCGGCGGCTCGATGATGTCCTCTTCCCAGTAGCGCTCCGAGGCCGAGACGTCCCCAGGCAGGGTGAAACCGGGCAGCGTCGACAGTGCGATATTGTGCGCTCTGCCGATTCCCGCCTCGAG
>JACDCM010000428.1 GCA_013817545.1 Gemmatimonadaceae bacterium
CCAATACGGCATCTCTTCCGGTATCGATGCGACCATGAAGTCGACCCACCACACGGCGATCAGTACGCCAACGGCCCCAGCGACCAGAGCGATGAGCATGCTCTCCGTCAGCAGCTGACGCACGATCCGGCTCCGGCTTGCCCCCAGCGCGACACGCAATGCCACTTCACGCTCGCGGGATGTTGCGCGGGCAAGCAGAAGATTCGCGACATTCGCGCAGGCGATGAGCAATACAAATCCGACCGCTCCCAGCATGAGGTACAGCATGAGACGCGTCTCCCCTTCAACGACTTCGTCCCGCCAGAGCTTGGCGTCAAGTTCCCAACCAATGTTCATCGGATACTGCTGAGACAGTCGGCCGGACAGCGTCGCAAGCTCGGCTCGCGCTTGTGCGAGTGTCACTCCTGGCTTCAAACGGCCCAGGCTCCAGATGTAGCGCTCTCCGCGATTCTCGGCTGGGTCGAGTGCCATCGGCACCCAGATTTCCTGAGTTTCCGGGAATTTGAAGCGGTCGGGCATGATTCCCACGACCGTGTACGGGGCGTCGTTGAGTTGAACTGCCTCCCCCAGAATGTTGGCTCGGCCACCGAACCGCCGGCGCCAGATTCCATTACCCAGAATCACCACGCGCTCGGCGCCGGGCAGATCTTCCTCGGCACGAAAGGCCCGCCCCAGCACTGGTCGCGCGCCGATCAGCTCGAAAAGATTGTGACTGACGGCCATTCCCTCGATGCGTTCCGGCTGGTCTCCACCCGAGAGGTTGAAGGAGCGACCGTACATCCCCGCGACCGCTTCAAACGATGCGCTCTGCTCGCGCACATCGCTCATGTCCGCGAAGCTCATGTTGCTCTCGCTGATGCCCTGCTTGAGCTTGGTCGCGTGGAGCTGGACTACCCGCTCCGGTTCCAGGAGCGGTAGCGGCCGGAGAAGAATTGCGTTGACGATGCTGAAGATCGCGGTGTTCACGCCGATGCCGAGTGCGAGACACAGGACCGCGGTGAGCGTGAAGGCGCGGCTGCGAAACAGGGTTCTCGCGGCGAAGCGGACGTCGTGAAGGAAGGAATTCATGAGGCGGGGATCCCGGATTACGGATTACGGATTTTGCGCTTCCACAGATCAGCGATCAGGCAGTTTCCTGCACCACTCTTCCGTCAAATAGATGAATTGAGCGGTCCGCGTGCAGCGCATACCGTGGATCGTGGGTCACCATGCAGATCGTTGCGCCGCCGGCGTGCAGCTCGCGCAGAAGGTTCATCACTGACTCGCCATTGGTGGAGTCAAGATTTCCTGTCGGCTCGTCCGCCAGAAGAATGAGGGGACTTCCGGCCACCGCGCGTGCAACCGCGACACGCTGCTGCTGGCCTCCCGAAAGCTGGGCCGGATAGTGCTTCATTCTGTGCGACATACCGACGCGCTCGAGCGCCTCCTGCACGCGCGTCTTGCGCTCCGATCCATCCATTCCACGATACGTGAGCGGGAGCTCAACGTTCTCATAGACGGTGAGATCGCCAATGAGATTGAAGGCCTGGAAGATGAAGCCGATCTGCCGGTTTCTCACGCGAGCGCGATCGCTGGCCGACAGCTGCGCAACGGGCTCGCCGTCGAGCAGGTAAACGCCGTCACTCGGCGAATCGAGTAGACCCAGCAAGGAGAGCAGCGTGGTCTTTCCGCAGCCGGACGGGCCCGCGATAGCGACGTACTCGCCCGGCTGGATGTCCAGGTGCACATCGGCGAGAGCGTGAGTCTCCACCTCGTCTGTCAAAAAGACTTTCTTTATCCCTTCGAGCTTGATGAGAGGTTTGCTGCCGTTGCTCGCGGTCATGGTCATGGGGGAGATTGGAGGTTGGAGGACGGGCGGGGATTGCGGATGCGGATTGAGAAATATCAGATGTCGCGACAGCTTCGAACTGCTGGCATCGGACATCGCAAGCGATTGCGAAAGCCACCGTCTGCATCGTCGCAGTTCGCAGTTGTTCGCAATCCACAATCCGCCATCCTTCTCACTTCACTCTTACCTTGCTGTAGTTGTCAAACGATGACATGTCCGAGATGATCACCTTGTCATTGGCGGCGAGGCCCTGAACGATTTCGATCGTGTTCACCGAGCTGCGGCCGAGCTTGACATTCACTCGAGTGGCGGTTTCGCCGTCGGGGTCGAGCTTGAAGATGCCAACAGTGCTCTCAGCCTGACCGTAAGCCGGGCGGCCGACATACAGGACATTGTCCAGCCGCTCGATTTCGATGGTGCCATCCACGCTGAGATCAGGACGCGCGCCGCGCGGCAACTCGCCCTCGAGACTCACTTCCACCGTGACGGTTCCGTTCACCGATGCGGGGTCGATGCGGAAAACCCGGCCGGCGACGATTCCGTTGCGCGTGTCGATGGATGCTGGCTGTCCTATGGTGACATCCTTAGCCTGCGTCTCAGGAACGCGGAGTACTGCCTTCAGCCGGCCCGGTTCTGCGATCTTTGCGAGAATCGCTCCGGGGTTCGCCCACTGACCCACTTCCCAGTTCATCTCCTGCAGCACGCCGTCCGAGCCAGCCTTCACGCGCATGGACGCCACCCGGTTCTCCTGGAACTGGGTGATCGCGCGAAGCCGCTCGACGTTCGCCTGTTGCAGCGATAGTTGGCGGCCGACCGCTCCCTCCATCACCTTCAACCGTTGACGCTCGATGTCCAATCGTCCCGCGAGCTCTTCGGCGGCCTCTGTCGCGCGCTGAATCTCCATGGACGACGCCAGCTTCTTCTCGCCGAGCGATTTCATCAGCGTTGCTGAGCGTGCTGACTCCTGATACTGGGTCCGCACCGTGTTCACTGTGGCCTGCTGATTGAGCCGCTGCGTCTCCAGATTGGTCCGAAGGTTCACCAGCTCGGCTTCCGAGCTGGCGAGCTGCCGCTGCGCGTCGAGCGCCTGAAGCTGCACATCGGGATTGCTCAGCTCCATCAGCGGCGTGTCCTTGGTTACCTTGGCGCCAGCCCGAATGGGAATCTGCTCCACTCGGCCCGCCGTAACTGCCGACACCCATCTGATCTGCTCGGGAACGAGAGTGCCGGGACCGCGCACCTGCCGGATCATCGGGCCGCGCGCGACGGTGTCTATCCATAGTGTCGAGCGCTCGACCGTTGGAGCCGCAGGCTCCAGTGTGCCGATATAGGCGGTGAGCAAAGCGACCACCGCTACACCAGCACCGGCGTAGATGTACTTTCGCTTGTTCTTGACGGGCGCTCGTTTGATGTCCAAGGACTAGTTCCTGTTTGTGACAATTGGCAGTGAATGCGATCACTCGAAAAGCCGCTTTGAACGGATTCTCGTGGTAGACCTAAGGCGAAGACCGTGCCGTTGCGGCGTTTCTGTAACTCAAGCAATCACTGATAGTTACGTAACCTCGCATTTGCAGCGCGATTGGCTTTCTGCGCGATCGTGGGATGCGTCGTCCCATAACCGGACAGGTCATTCCGAGCGCGGCCGTTGGATTCTGTTGGCAGGACAGCACTCGTCGCCAAGC
>JACDCM010000429.1 GCA_013817545.1 Gemmatimonadaceae bacterium
GAGCGCGTCAAGAACGTGTTCGACCCCTCGAACATCCTGAATCCGGGCATCATGGGAGATGTCCAATGAGCGGCGCGCAAGAACCGCTGTTGTGCGCGCTCCATGATTCATCGCTCGCCAGCGTTCTCCCGGGCATAATGACATGCGTGCACTGCGGGTTCTGCCTTCAGGCGTGCCCCACGTACCGCGTGCTTGGCGATGAGAATGACAGCCCACGGGGCAGGATCAGACTGATGCGCGCGGTGGTTGAGGGAGATATCCCCCTGGATGATCCAGCGTTCGAGACGCACATCGACCGCTGTCTTGGTTGTCGAGCCTGCGAAACGGCATGCCCATCCGGCGTCCCGTATGGGCAACTTCTGGAAACTGCCCGCTCGGCCATGCTACAGCACGATCGACGGCTGCCGTTTGTGGCGGTAGTCGTGTTGTGGATTTTTGCGCGGCCGATGCCGTTGGCGTTCGTTCTGTGGGGCGCGCGAGTGCTGCGAGGAACCGGCATTCCAGGGATGCTCGCGCGATTTGGTGGGAAGCTCGGCGCGTTGATGGCGATGCTGCACGCTACGCGGCCGGTGTTGCTCACTAGTCCATACACCAGGCGGGGGACCAATGCGCGAGGGACGGTCACCCAATTGGAGGGATGCGTGATGAAGGGGCTGCTTGCCGGCACAAACGCGGCGACTGCCCGGACCCTGGCGACCAACGGGTTTTCTCTGGTCGACTCCCCTGGACAGCGATGCTGCGGCGCTCTACATGCGCATGCGGGCGACCTGCGTGTTGCACGGGCTCTCGCACGCCGGAACATCGCTGCATTCGAGGCGAGCGGGTCGGAACTTATTGCGGTAAACGCGGCAGGCTGTGGCGCGATGCTGAAAGACTACGGACACCTCCTGCATGACGATGCTGACTGGAACTCCCGAGCAGCCGCCATATCGGCGAAAGTGCGCGACGTTAGCGAGCTGCTGGCATCGGCCGGACCTGCGAAGGGAGCTGAAACCGGCCATGAGCTTGATGTCTGTTACGATGCGCCGTGTCATCTGCTGCACGCTCAGCGCATAGCGCGTCCGCCACTCGACGTGCTCGCAAGCATTCCGGGATTGAAGCTCATTCCGCTGGAAGATGCCGACCAGTGCTGTGGCGCGGCAGGAATTTACAACCTTCTGGAGCCCGAAGCCTCGGCCGCGGTCCTCGCGCCAAAACTCGGGCATATTGCACGCACAGGGGCGAAATATGTCATTACGGGAAACCCCGGATGTCTCATGCAGATCGGTGCTGGACTGGCGATCGCGGGCATTTCAGCGCGAGTCATACATCCTGTAGATCTGCTGGATGCATCGTATGCTGCTCTGGAACGTGGGTAGCGCGGTTACGAGAGACCTGTTTAGCTTGCAGCATATGCTCGGCATTTGCGAACCTGGTTGGAATACGGCGCTTACGTGCTTCACGCAATGAACAGCGTGCGTGCTGCGTGAGTGTACCCTGGATAGTAAGGACCGATTCGCCCGCCGAAGCCGATGTCGCGGGTCGACCCACGGTTCTGCACTACGGCGACATCGCGTCAGAATATGCGTCGCTTCGGACGGGTGGCATGCTCGTCGATCGGAGCGCTCGCGGCCGTGTGAGAATCGAAGGCCCAAAACGCAGTGAGATCCTGACGGGTCTCGTAACCAACGACGTGAGCGCTCTCTCGCCCGGGCAGGGACAGTACGCCGCCGCCCTGACGCCAAAAGGAAAGATCGTTTCCGATTTGCGAATTTACGCGGAGGCGGATCACCTCCTTGTTGATACCCCGCCGCGCTCTTCCTCAAGATGGCGCGAGATGCTGCGGAAGTATGTGAATCCGCGCATCGCTCCCCACCGCGATGTCTCGGACGAGCTTCGCGACATCGGCGTCTTTGGTCCACGTGCACGCCGGTTGGTATCTGCCGTGTCGGGTATCAGTACCGAGGCACTTGGTGGGCTTGCGCCGTATTCGCACCTTCCTGGGCATACGAATGGCTATGGAGAGCTAACAGTCGCGCGCGTGCCCGATCTGGAGATTGAGGGGTTCGAGATCTTTGTGAGTGCCGTGCACTTCGACCAGTTATGGGACGACTTGGTATCGGATGGCGCGTGTCCCGCAGGTCTCATGGCTTGGGAGATCGCTCGCATCGAAGCTGGACGCCCGGAGTGGGGTGTGGAGATAGATGACACGACTATCGCGCAGGAGGCCAACCTCGATGAGCTGCACGCAATTTCCTACACGAAAGGGTGCTACGTAGGCCAGGAAGTGGTTGCGCGCGTGCACTTTCGCGGGCATGTCAACAAACACTTGCGCGGCCTTCTGTGCGGACAAAATGAGCTCCTCCCTGAAAAAGCCATTCTCGTGGACGACCAGGGTAAGACGGTTGGCGACGTTCGCAGCGCTGCTCTATCCCCTCGGCTCGGGTCGGTCGCGCTCGGAATGGTGCGCCGGGAGATCGAACCCGGAACTACGCTCAAGGTGCAGTGGGATGGCGCGGAAGGCCGCGCCGATGTGACCAGGCTTCCCTTCCCCCTTTAGTGCGCGCGCTGGTTACCGGCGCCACAGGCCAGGTTGGCTCGCACATCGTCGAGCGACTGGCTGCCGATGGTTGGACCGTCCGCGCGCTGGTTCGCGATCCGACGCACGCGGCTTGGCTCGGGCCCCTGGGCGCTGAGCTGCGCCGCGGGGATGTTTTGGATAGAGAAAGCTTCAGTACGGCCGCATCCGGATGCGACGCGATTTTTCATTGCGCAGCAGCCATTACTCCCAGAGGCGGGTGGGAGACGTTCCGCAGAACCAATATCGACGGAACGCAGATCGCGATTGACACGGCCGCCGCGGCAGGCGCCAAGCTGCTGCAGATAAGCAGCGTAGCCGTCTATGGATCCGCTTCGCGATATCGCCAGCTACCGACCGATGAAGATGTGCCGCTTCCTCCTCTACCCGAGGGCGCTTATTACGCTCGCTCCAAACGGGAATCGGAGCAGATGGTTCTGGACGCCCATCATGCAGGGAAAATCTGGGCGTGCGCTGTGCGTCCCGACGTCATTTACGGTCGGCGGGACCGGCAGTTCATACCGCGGGTGGCAGGAATGATGAGCTTCGGGATCATGCCTCTTATCGATGGAGGCCACTCGACGCTTGCCATAGTTCATGCGGGAAATGTTGCCGATGGGGCGGTGCGTGCCGTAGCGACACCGGCGGCTGGCGGCCGCGCCTACAATCTCGCGAACGACTTCGATGTCACGGTCGCGGACTTTGTTACGCTGGGCGCGGAAGGACTCGGAAAAAAACTGAGGACGGTGAGCGTTCCGCTGGTTGCAGCACGCGCCGTGATGGCTGTCGTGAAAGGTACGGTATCGCTTGTCCGAGGAAAGGAGATGGCGTCTCATGCGAACAGCAGCCTGGCCTTCATGTCCCGAGACAACCCCTTTTCGTCCGAGCGCGCTCGCCGCGAACTGGGATGGGATCCGCCTTACCAGCCACAGGCATCCATCCCTGAGG
>JACDCM010000108.1 GCA_013817545.1 Gemmatimonadaceae bacterium
GGTGTTACCAGAGTTCCGCCACCGGTCATTCGTCCGTTGGAAACTGCAAAGAGAAGAAACTTGGTGTGAAGCTCGAACTGCGGTCCAATGAAGTGACCGGAGTAAGATCGGAGATCCGCGAATTTCCGCATGCCGGTAATTGCGTAAGCAAGCGGGCCGAGTGTCTCCTTCGCGGCCGAAGGCGTCTCCGCGGTCGCTTCCGCACCCACCCCGCCTGTGGATACGTTCAAGAAGCGGCGGCCATTCAGTTCGGCCGTATCGATCTGGACGGGCTTGTGGTGCAGAATAACATCCATTGCCTGACCGACGTCATCCGGAATTCCCGTCTGTCGGGCAAAATCGTTCGCCGTACCCAACGGAATGATTCCCAGTGGTACCTCGCTGCCGCTCAGACCGTTTACTACTTCATTCACAGTGCCATCTCCGCCGAACGCAACTACTGCATCTACGCCGCGCTCGGCGCCCTCACGCGCGAATCGTTCGGCATCCCCGCTTTCCCACGTGATGCGCGGGTCGACGCTGTGTCCTTTTTCACGAACCCAGGTGACGAGATGGCGGAGCGCGGGCTGGTCGGCGCGCGCGCCATGAATAAGGAAGAGGAGCTTTCGATGCTCACGAGGACTCATCAGGCGCCGGTACCAGTGCGAAAGACGGCGTGGACTGCGGCAGGCACCAGTGCCGTGAGCACGAACTGATGACTGCCGAGATTGGTTGCTGCATCCCCGCCCAGTGCGTTACTCATTGCGCCGATAGCCTTATCGTACGCGCTCCCTGCGCCGTCTGCCTCGCCCAATCGGTGTCGATGCTGACCATAATTCGGACTTGACGCACTTGCAACAGAGAACATTTGAGCGAGCGAGTAGACCTCCGGAGGAATGGGCGAGCGCGTACCATGCCCCGGTATGTGTAGCACAGGTCCTCGAACTCCTTCAGGGGTGCGTCAAGATACTTGACGGCACTCTTGGGGGTGGTGGCCACGCGCACGCGCTCCTGGAACAAGGCGCGATGGTAACCGCTTTGGATCGCGATCCGCAAGCCGTGATGGTGGCTGCCGAGCGATTGAAGCCGTATCTGGATGCGGGCCGGTTGCGTATCTTCGATGGCAGTTACGCTCTTGTGGAAGAAATCGATGAGCTCGCGAACGAATTCTTTGACGGCGTTTTGCTCGATCTTGGTGTTTCATCGCATCAGCTGGATGATGACTCGCGCGGATTCTCCTTTCGCCCCGATGCGCCTCTCGACATGAGAATGGAGGGCGCCGGAGAGAGTGCCGCGGACGTGCTTAACCTCACGGACGAAAGTGCGCTTTCGCGTATCTTTCGTGAATATGGAGACGAGCCGCGCGCTGGCCGCCTGGCGCGCGAAGTAGTCAGGCGGAGGTCGGCGAAGCCGTTTTGCACGAGCAATGACTTTGTCGGCGCGATCCGTGCGACATTGGGTTCGCGAAGCGGCGCTCCTGATTTCGCAAGGCTGTTTCAGGCAGTACGCATCGCAACCAATAATGAGTTGGGGGGACTGGCAACGGCGCTTCCCCACTTGCGGGATAAGCTCGTGGCCGACGGAGTGGTTGTCGTAATCTCATATCATTCGGGGGAGGATCGAATCGTCAAGAACGCTTTTCGTGACTGGAGCGCTGCGTGCATCTGCCCCGCGCGCCACCCAATCTGTACGTGCCGGGGGCACCCGTTGGGAGAGTTGCTTACGAGACGCGGGATTGTGGCCGATGAGTTGGAGCGTGCGACTAATCCACGAGCCCGTAGCGCGAGGCTCCGCGCATGGCGAAACGGCGGGTAAAGCCGCGCGGGCGCACAGTCGCTCTGTGCATTCTGAGCTGCTTCGTGTTGGTCGCCATGGGGGTGATCTACCGGCGATCGGAGGGGATGTCGCGTGCAAGGGAGCTGGACAGCTTGCAGGAGCGGCGCCTTCAGCTCGAAGGTCAGCGCGCCGCCCTCCAGGGAGACATTCGTGCCGCGTCGAGCCGTGTCCGTCTCGCCCCGATCGCCGAACGAAAGCTGGGAATGCACATCGCAACTGATTCGCAGTATATCATTCTACCTTTGGCGGCTGTCGCTCCCTGATGCTGAGAATCACACGCGTCTCGATAATGCACGGCGCGCTGCTGCTTTTCGCGATGGTTCTGGTCTGGCGCGCCGCATACGTGCAACTCTGGCAAGGGCGCCAGTGGGCCGCGCAGGCGCAGCGGCAACAACTCTCCAATGCAAAATTGCCGGCGCCGCGCGGGGCAATCTACGATGTGTCGGGTGTGCAACTCGCGCGTAGTCGCGAGATGGTGACGGTCAGCATCGCGCCGCGCGAAACAAGGGAATCCGCGAAAATCGCTCGCGAGCTCGCGAAGCTGCGCGTCGACCGCAAGCTGATCGCGCGCTCAGGCGACCGGAAGCGCGTTTGGGTGCCGCTACCAGGCCGGCATCTTTCTGGCGACATTGGTACTCTTCTCGCAATGACGGGCGTTCATCGCACGCCGGTAATGGAGCGAATGTATCCGCCATGGCAATCGAGCCGGCGAGTTGTGGGTCACGTCGATCGGGATGGAATCGCTGTCGATGGCCTCGAGCGCGCACTGGATGACTTGCTCCGAGGCGAAGCCGGGATCGCGACAGAGGTGCGCGATGCGCGTGGACGCAGGCTTCCCTCTCCAGGCGTTCCGGGGAAACTGCCTGTTCCCGGAAGCGATGTGGTTCTCACCATCAGCCAGGCGCTGCAGGAGATTGCGGATCGCGCGCTCCAGGACGCCATCGCAAAGATGGGAGCTGAGGGCGGAGATATAGTCGTACTCGACCCCTACTCCGGGGAAGTCCGGGCGCTCGCCACTTATCGGAAGGGGCGTTCCTCAGGA
Organism: Gemmatimonadaceae bacterium; assembly: GCA_013817545.1. Taxonomy (GTDB): domain Bacteria; phylum Gemmatimonadota; class Gemmatimonadetes; order Gemmatimonadales; family Gemmatimonadaceae; genus JACMME01. The sequence continues at coordinate 2,858 of JACDCM010000108.1, forward strand.
AGTCCCGCGATCAGCGAGCCGTTCGAGCCTGGATCTACCCTCAAACCATTCATCGCGGCGGCGCTGCTATCGCGCAACCTGGCTGAGCCGGATGATACAATGGATGTCGAGGACGGCGTTCTCACGATCGAGGGCCGCACTATCCGCGACGTGCACAAGGCATCATCGATGACACTACGCGAAGTCATTGCTCAGTCGAGCAACGTCGGCATCGTGAAGTTTGCGCAACGCCTGACCGCCCGCGAGCAGTATGAGACGCTGCGAGATGTCGGTTTTGGCACACCCACCGGGGTTCCGTATCCGAGCGAAGCGCCGGGCGTTCTTTTCACCCCCGCTTCCTGGTCGCGTCAGTCCCCAGCATCGCTTGCGATGGGATACGAAGTATCGGTCACGCCGCTTCAGCTCGCGCTTGCGTATGCGGCAATCGCCAACGGTGGCGAGCTACTCGAGCCGGCCCTGGTGAAGGAAATTCGCGACCCTGATGGCACAGTCACATTTCGGAATCGCCGGCGAGCGGTCCGCCGCGTCATGCCGGTAGAAGTGGCAGCGACGGTGCGCGGCATGTTGCGCGAAACGGTTGCCGGTGGAACCGCTACCGATGCCGGTATTGGCACATTCGAGGTGGCCGGAAAGACGGGGACTGCGTGGCGCACGGTCAAGGGACGCTACGCACCGAACCAGTACACGGCATCGTTTGTGGGGATTTTTCCCGCGGAGCGCCCACAGTATGTGATTCTAGTGAAGATCGACAACCCCAGCGGCGTCTACTACGGGGGGAAAACCGCGGCTCCAGTCTCCAAGGTTGTAATCGAGGCAGCCTTGGCCGCGCGCGATGCGGCGCTCGATCGCGGTGCATTGATGGCAGTAAGAACCCCGAGTGCTGTCTCCCGAGAGAGGGAAGTGGTGGAGAGTGCCGAAGGTGCCTTGTGGATGGGCAAGAGAGGAACCCCGTCCACCGGAACGCTTGCCACACCAACAGCTGCCCTGGACTCTGTGGACGCCGGTTTGGCGACCGGGAAGAGTCGTATCTCAGCTCCCTTCGTATTCACGCTGCCGGTAGGGCGGTCACCCCGTACGACGCCCGAACCGCCACGCGAGATTCCCCACGTGGCCGGACTTACCGTGCGTGAAGCTGCGAGGCGCCTTCATTCCGCAGGATTCCGCGTCCGTCTCGTTGGCACCGGCACCGTTACTGGAACCTCACCGGCAGGCGGCATCGCGGCAGCGGCGGGTGCATTGGTGCGACTTACAGCAACGCCCACGCCGTGAAAGGCATTCCTGTTGCGGCTGTTGTTTCGGCTTTGCGTGACGCTGGCCTTGTTGTCGCAGTGACGGGCTCCTTACCAGAGTTCGTTTCCGGAATTACGGACGACAGCCGAACGGTTCAGCCTGGCGCGCTGTTCGTCGCAGTGCGAGGCTCGGAAAGCGATGGCCATGAATTTCTCGCGCAGGCAGCTGCTCACGGGGCCGGCGCCACGATAGTGGAGAGCGATGGCCGTAGCGCGCTTCCAGCCATACTTGTGCGTGATGGCCGTCGCGCTGCCGCGATCGCAGCGGCGGCGGGATACGGCCACCCGGTGAGGCGACTGCGAGTCGCCGGTGTGACTGGTACAAATGGAAAGACGACAACGGTGGGAATCCTGCGACACTTGCTGGATGATCCCGCTGGGCGCAGCGCGTCCATGGGCACGCTGGGTGTTCTCATCGGCAGTGAAGGGAAACCGCTCGAAGGAGGAAGCGGGCTCACAACTCCGGGGGCGATCGAGTTGCAGCGCGTGCTCCGCCAGCTCGTGGATGCGGGCGTTGCTACTTTGGCGATGGAGGTCTCATCTCACAGCCTCGATCAAAGGCGCGTGGAAGGCATCTCCTTCGACGCGGCGGTCTTCACCAATTTCACTCGGGATCATCTCGACTATCATGGCACCATGGAAGAGTACCGCGCGGCGAAAGCGAAGCTGCTCGACCAACTCAGTCCAGACGGAGTTGCCGTGATCAATCGGGATGATCCAGCATGGGAGACACTGCCGGCGCCTCGTGAGGCTGTCACGTTCGCCGTTGCGCGGCCCGACGTGGACGTACACGCGCTGGATGTGCGATACGGCCCACGGGGAAGCGAGTGGCGGCTGCGTATGGGTACGGAGGCGCGCGCCGTGAAGCTTCCACTTATCGGCTCGTTTAACGTCGCCAATGCCCTGGGAGCTGCGGCCGCCGCATGGGCGCTCGGTGTGCCAGTGGATAAGGTCACAACCGGCCTCCAAAACATTCCGCAGATACCTGGCCGTCTGGAAATATTGGCCGAAAGTCCGACCGTTTTGCGGGATTACGCGCACACTCCCGATGCACTCGAACGGGCACTCGACGCCGTACGTCCCTTTACACGCCGCAGGCTGATTGCCGTTTTCGGCTGCGGTGGGGACCGCGACCGCGGAAAGCGGGCGGTAATGGGTCGCATCGCCGCTGAGCGCGCCGACGTGGTCATCGTGACGAGCGACAACCCTCGCACGGAGGACCCCGAACGCATCCTGGACGACATAGTCGGCGGCATGCCGCGTGGCCCGCACGAGCGTATCGAGGACCGTCGTGAGGCCATCGCACGTGCGTTGAGCATGGCCGTCGAGGAGGACCTTATCGTGCTGGCAGGCAAGGGGCATGAGACGTATCAGATCAAGGGTACGACGAAGTATCCATTCGATGAGCGGGAGATCGTGCTCGAGCTACTCGCGGAGCGTCGGGGGGCCCCCCCGGAATCAAGATGACGTCAGGTTACGAGTCCTCCACCACCGAATCCCCGCCAGCGGCATCATTCTGGACACTGGATCGCATTGCCGACGCCCTCAGCATGATGTTGGTGAGCCGCGGTCCGGCTGGAAATGATTTTCTGCGCGGGGTGTCTACCGACACGCGATCAATAGCACCGGGGGACATTTTCGTCGCCCTCGCAGGTCCGACATTCGACGCGCACGACTTTCTGCCTCGAGCGGTGGAGAGTGGAGCTGCCGCGCTTGTAGTATCGCGCGCACCCGCAATCGGCACTGTTGGAGTGCCCATCTTTCACGTGCAGGACACTTTGCGGGCGCTTGGAGCGCTCGCGCGATACCGGCGAACCGCCTGGGGACGGCCTGTGATCGGCGTGGCCGGTTCAAATGGCAAGACGACGACGAAGGATCTCATACGCGCCGCGGTTGGAGCGGTTCTCACAGTGCACGCGACAACCGGAAATCTCAACAATCTCGTCGGCGTTCCGCTTACACTCCTGGCGATCTCCGACGAGGCTGATGTTGCGGTGATCGAGATCGGAACGAACGTGCCGGGTGAGGTCGCGCGGCTGCGCGACATCGCTCTGCCCGACATTGCTGTCGTCACGTCGGTGGGAGAGGAGCATCTCGAAGGATTGGGCAGTATGGACGAAGTGCTTCGGGAAGAGACGTCGGTCTACGCTGGCGCGACCGTGGCCATAGCGCCGGCGAGCCAGCCGGAGATTGTGGCAGCGGCACGGGCGCTGGCGCGCCGGGTTGTTACGGCTGGTCTCGAGGCCGGTGATCTCGGGGTGAGCGCATCGGAAGTCGGTCCCGATGGGCTTGGCTCGCTTACGATAGACGGAGTTGTCGTGCGGCCACCCGTGCGTGGCGCACACAACCTGCGAAACGCGGCGCTGGCGCTTGCCGTAGCGAGAGAATGCGGGGTAGCCATTGCGGATGCCGCCCGAGGCATGGCCGCGATGCCGGTGCCCTCAATGCGCATGGCGTGGGAGGCGATTGGCTCCGCAACGCTTGTAAATGACGCTTACAACGCCAATCCCCCATCGATGCGCGCAGCCATCGATCTGCTCAGCGGTGCCGGAAATGGTCGTCAGCGGGTCGCAATACTTGGCACCATGCGCGAAATGGGCGTGCACGCCGATCGGGTACACACCGAGCTTGCGAAGTACGCACTGGCGTCCAGAGCGGATGTTATCGCCGCGGTTGGTGACATGGCGTACGCGCTGGAGCGTGAAGGCGCGAACGATTCCAGAGTAGTCACGGCGCCCGACGTCGCAGAACTATGGGCGATTCTCAAACCGCGTCTTGCGCTCGACGCCGTCATTCTTCTCAAGGCATCACGCGGGGTGCGGCTCGAGCGACTGATTCCGATGCTCACGGAATGGGCTCGATGACGGGTAGATTTGGCAGCGCTACGGACGGCCGATATCGGACCACCGCCAAACGTCACCCAAGAACCGCTTCCTAGTGCTCTATCACCTGATGACGTCGTTCGCGGACAGCTGGGGTGTACTCCGCGTCTTCAACTACATCACATTTCGATCGGCGGGCGCTGCGGTTTCGGCCATTCTCGTTGCGTTCATCGTCGGACCCGCGGTGATCAAGCGCCTGCGCGCGCTTCGCGTTCGCCAAGGAATTCGTGAAGGCACGCCGGACACACACGCCGGTAAGGGTCACACGCCAACGATGGGCGGAATCATCATCCTCATAGCGGCAATCGTTCCAACACTGCTTTGGGTACGTCTCACGAATCGGTACGTGTGGATCGCCCTCTTCGTGACGGCGTGGATGGGTGGGATCGGCTTTCTGGATGACTATCTCAAGCTCAAACAGAAGCGTGAAGGGAAGAAGAACGAAGGGCTCGTGGAACGCTACAAGCTGGTAGGGCAGATCTCGCTCGGAATAATTCTGGGACTGTATCTCTGGCACTTTCCGCTATCGACACTCCCAGGCACTTCCACAACGCTGCCATTTTACAAATACGTGCTGATCGAGCCGAAATGGGCGTGGTTGTTCGTGCCGTGGGTGGCATTCATTCTCACCGCCTCTTCCAACGCAGTTAATCTCACCGACGGACTCGACGGACTTGCCCCAGGTCTCGTCGCGATCGCGGCGGCGACTTTCGCCATCTTCGCGTATATCTTCGGCCGAATTGACACCAGCCAGCATCTGCTTGTGTTCTACCTCCGCGGGGCGGGTGAGCTGACCGTTTTCTGCTCGGCGCTGTTCGGTGCTACCATCGGCTTTCTCTGGTTCAATGCGCATCCGGCGGAAGTGTTCATGGGCGACACAGGCTCGCTCGCGCTGGGCGGAGCGCTGGGATCGGTCGCGATTCTTCTCAAGTCGGAGTTTCTACTGCTGTTAATCGGCGGCGTCTTCGTCGTGGAAACCATGTCGGTTATTCTGCAGCGGGGTATGTTCAAGTACAGGCGCAAGCGATACGGGGTCGAATACGCGCAACAGAACCGGGTATTCAGGCGAGCCCCGCTCCACCATCACTTTGAGCTCAGCGGCTGGCCAGAAACCAAGGTCGTCGTGCGCTTCTGGATTCTGGGAGTTTTCTGCGCCTTCATCGCCCTGAGCACGCTCAAGCTGCGATGACAGCATTGCCCGCAGGCTGGCGCGAGGGCGAAATCGCCATTATTGGGTTGGCTAAAAGTGGAACCGGAGCTGCAGCCCTGCTCGCGCGCGAAGGCGCGCGAGTGTACGCCTCCGACAGCGGGGAGCCCGAGACCCTGGGAGCCACTGCTGCGGAACTCCGGATTCTCGGCGTGGACGTCGAAACTGGGGGGCATGACCTGGAGCGCATAGCGCGAGCGAAGCTCGTAGTCGCGAGCCCTGGCGTGCCACCGGGCGCACCTCCGCTTGCAGCGGCCCGGGACGCTGGTGTTCCGGTTGTAAGCGAAATCGAGGTGGCGCTACGCCTGCTGGGCAATACGAGAATCATCGCCGTGACAGGCACTAATGGAAAGACGACGACGACGGCTCTCGTCGGGCACTTGCTGCGCTCGATTGGAGTGACAGCGATCGACGCGGGCAATATCGGGACGCCGCTTTCTCAGGTGGCCCTGAACGAGCATCCCTCCTGGATCGCCCTCGAGATGTCGTCGTTTCAGTTGCATGACACGCCTGGCCTGGATCCCACGGTGGGCGTCGTGACAAACCTGAGTCCGGATCACCTGGACCGGTACGCGGGTGTAGATGATTACTACGCCGACAAGGCAATGCTCTTCCGCAACGCGTCGAGCGCTTCGCGCTGGGTCCTGAATGCCGATGATGACGAGGTGCTGAACCTCGCGGTGCGCGGGGCCGCCACTTCAGGATACCGACCGTACACACAACCAACACTCGGAAAAACGCATCTTTTCTCTCTTGGGAATCGGGATTGCGAAGCGTACTACGATCGCAATCGGGAAGCTCTCGTCGTTCTCGGCGATGTGCTGCTCGATCGAAAAGACCTTGCGCTATTCGGTGATCACAACGTTGCCAACGCGCTCGCAGCATCCCTCGCCGTAATGATTGCTGATCCGGACTACGCTGCCGTCGAAGCGCGCGAGCGCATCGCCGGGGGATTGCGATCTTTTCGCGCCCTCAAGCACCGCCTGGAAGTGGCGGGCGAGTATGACGGCGTGCTCTGGATCAATGATTCCAAGGCAACCAATGTGAGCTCCACGCTGGTCGCCATTCAGGGGATGACGCGGCCCACAATTCTTCTGCTGGGCGGCCGGCACAAGGGCGAGCCATACACCGCGCTGGCGGAGCCGTTTGGGCGTGTGGGAAAGCGCGTCATCGCCTACGGCGAAGCGGCGCCGATCATAGAAAGCGATCTCGGCTCGTTGATCTCAGTTGAGCGGCTCGGCTCGTCGTTCCCGGACGTCATTGCGCGGGCAAGCGAGATCGCCGAGAGCGGCGATGCGATCCTTCTATCTCCAGCATGCTCGAGCTACGACATGTTCAGGAATTACGAGGAGCGCGGCGCTGATTTCAAGCGTCTGGCGACCGGAAAAGCTTGAAGGTGGCCGTGGTACGCGAACGCTGGCGAATGAGCGTAGATGCCCGTGCGCTCGTGCTGGTCGTCGCAGTGCTCCAGGCATTTGGACTGGCGGTTCTGTATAGCGCCAGCGTGATGGTATCGATGCAGGAAGGGCATGGTAGCGCGTCCTATGTGCTCCGGCAGCTCACGGGTGTGGCCGCCAGCCTCGCGATCTTCGCGATTGCAGCGAAGGCAGATGCCGAGCGATGGCGCAAGTGGGCCTGGCCTCTCATGCTCATTTGCCTGGTTCTGATGCTGCTGACCGTGCTGCCGTTCACGCAAGGCATCGCGCCTCGTATCAATGGCTCGCGCCGCTGGATCGACCTCGGCGTCACGTTCCAGGCTTCCGAACTCGCGAAGCTCGCGGTGGTCGTCTGGACTGCGATGCTTGTCATCAAGAAGGGTGACGGCCTACGGCGTCTTACGAAGGGCTTGCTTCCGTTTCTCCTGGTGATAGGAATTCTCGATCTACTCGCCATCCTTGAGCCAGACCTTTCCATGGCGATGATGTTCACCCTGATCATGGGAGTCGTGCTTTTCGCGGGGGGTGTACGTATCGGGCATTTCGTGGTTCTCAGCATGCTTGCGATTCCGTTTCTGTGGCATGAGATAGAGTCAAGGCAATACGCACTGCTCCGCATGACCTCCTTTCTCGATCCCGGGGCCGCGCCGCGGGAGGCTGGCCATCAACTCATGCAGTCTCTTATCGCGGTTGGTTCAGGAGGCGCGCTGGGTGTAGGATACGGTCAGGGACGCCAGCAGAGTGGTTTCCTACCATATCCGTACAGCGATTTCATCGGGAGCAACGTCGGCGAGGAGTGGGGGTTTGCGGGCATGCTCGTTCTTGTGGTGCTCTTTACCCTGTATTCGATACTCGGCTTCCGCATCGCTCAACAAGCGCGCTCTCCCTTTCTCACTCTGGTCGCTATCGGACTTACGGCCACGACTGTGGTTACGGCCTTTCTGCACATCGGCGTCGTCACAGGATTGCTTCCGACGACAGGGTTGACGCTCCCGTTCTTTTCCTATGGGCGATCGAATCTGCTTGTTAGTTGGCTGATGACCGGCATTCTCGTGAACATCGGCAGCAACCGCGAGCGCCTGTTCGGGGAAGGAGCGACGGATCCTCTCAGGAGCGCCTAGCATGCCGGCTCCTTCCCTCAACGAGTGCGGTGCCTGGCACCGCACTCGTTGCGCATTGTTGTAGACGCCAACCTTGCGAATCCTTTTTGCTGGAGGAGGAACAGGAGGGCACCTGTATCCTGGCCTCGCGATAGCTCGAGCCCTGAAGTTGCTTCGCCCCGATCTCGACGTGATGTTTATTGGCGCCACGCGAGGCGTGGAGCGCGACGTGCTTCCAACGGCGGGCTTTCCGTACCTCCTGCTTGACCTCCACCCACTTTACCGCACCAAGCCGTGGTTGAATTTCCGCACGTTGCGCGGCTTCGCCAGCGCAAGGCGCGCGCTCGGCCGTCTCGCGCGTGAAGAGCGTCCAGCGCTCGTCGTCGGAACCGGCGGTTACGCGTCCGGAGCCACACTCGGCTACGCTTTTCTTCACGGCATCCCCGTCGCAATTCAGGAGCAAAACAGCTATCCCGGACTCACAACGCGGCTAGCGAGCCGATTCGCG
>JACDCM010000430.1 GCA_013817545.1 Gemmatimonadaceae bacterium
CTCCACGGTTTCCCGTGGAGGGCAGCGCCCACTTCTCAGACAATGCGCGCCAGATCCGCGACGCGCCGATACGCCTAGTTACCTGGCGCGGCTGATCATCGGGAACCAGGATATGCCGAGGTTGAACCGAGTGGATGTTGCATCCATGTTCAATCCGTCGACGCTGACGTCTTCGAACTTGATCGTGGAGAACTCGCCAACGGTCCAGCCGAGGCTCGTATTCAGCGCCACCTTGGGCGTGAAGTGGTACTGGAGTCCACCGCCAAACGTGAAGCCCGTACCCGAGGCCTGTAGCTTACCGGTCACCGTGCCACCCTCGCCGTCGTCGATCACGACATCGTCCTGACTCGCTGCCCGCGCCGAGACTCCGGCCTGCAGGTACGGTAGCTATGGGGAATTGCCCAGGCGCGATCCAGCCACTCCACTGGCACCACTCCTTCAAATAGCTGCGCAACGTACGTCAGGGCGTCGCGCACTGGCAGAAGCACGCCAAAAGCCTGCGATCGCTCCGTCAGCTCGTCCCAAGTTCAAAGGAGGGGTTGCCGTGCGAACCACGGTCACCGCATCTGAAACCCAGCGGCAGGCGGAGTGCAGGTCGGGCTTAAGTCCATGGACGCAAACAAGCAGGAGCAGGTCCAGCGCATCGGGCATCCGCACTTCGTCGAGCTGCGGAACGGCCGGCTTGTAAATCAGGGTGAGGGCGCAAGCTGGACAGTCTGCGCTCGACAGCGCCGAAGTCACCTTCGGACCACTGAAAGGCGCGCGCAATTCGTACATCTGGCGACGGGGACCGACGCCCGACACCTGGACGGCCATCATACTCTCGAACAACGCCGACGGCGCGCCACGCGAACGCATCTACCAGATGGAGCGAGCAAAGCCTTCCTGAAAGAATTGATCAAAATGTCACTCGCATCCCATTCTCAATACATCACGCAGTTTCAGTTTAGTTCGCAGTTCGTCCGCAATCCACAATCCTATCTCACAATCGCTCGCCGCTCACTCTCGTCGCGCGTTCCGAGAAACTCGCCTACCGATGCGAGCGACTCGATGTGGTCGCAGAAAATCTTGAACGTCGCGAGGAGCGGAACCGCTATGAATGCGCCCGGAACTCCCCAGATCCAGAACCAGAAAGTGAGTCCGACAAAAAGAGCGACGGGATTGAGGGCTAACCGATGCCCCAGCAGCATTGGGCTGACGATGTTTGCCTGAAACAGGTTTATGATGAGAAAGGTTACAGGGACGAGTATCACTTGGCTCGTGCTGTCGAACGTCGTGATCGCGGCGATTCCGAGAATCAGGGCCATTACCGCCGGGCCAAGATACGGAATGAAATGCAGCAGTACCACGAGAGCGCCCCACAATGCCGGGTTCGGCATGCCGAGCAGGTACATCGCAAAAGCGACGACCACACCCTCCATGATGTTGACGAAGAGGGCGGTGAGGAGGTAGGTCGATATCGAAGACTCGGTCTCGCGCGCGATCTCGACTGCCTTGCGTTTGTCCTTCACGTGCGGCAGGACCTTGATCAGCTTCTGAAGAAAGAGGTCCCCGGCGGCAAGCAGGAAGTAGAGAAGGATCGCGACCTCCAGCGCGGCGGCTAGCAGGCGCTGTGTCGTTCCAAAAACGCGGGAGGTCAGGCTGGGCGACTTTACTACGACTTCGGTCGTCTTGGCGGCGCCAGAGACATCGGTAGCAGCGCTCTGAACCTGCTCCGCGGTCTTGGTCACGCGCTCAATGGGGCGGCGCAGCTTTGTCAGTTTTTCCTGCATCGCTGCAAATGTGGCCGGCGCTTTCGCGACCCAGCTCTGCACTGGGCGCGCGAGCTCATACGTGCCGAGCCCAAGAATGCCAAGCAGCGCCAACATCACGACAGCAGAACCTATCGGTGGCGGGATCCGAAAGCGTGCGAGTATTCGGACCAGCGGACTCAGGAGAAAGCTGAGAAGCAGTGCGAAGGAGATGGGAAGCAGGAAGGCCCGCGCAAAGTAGAACGTATAGAGGAGAGCGAGCACCGCGAGAACGGTAACCCCCACCGAACGGCTCTTCGGACTCTCGATGGCCGCGGCCGTTTTGGTGAGATCGGGCGTCGCCGCATCGGCGCTAACCGGTGTAGCCTGAGCCGTGGGATCTACGTCCGGTTCGAGGACCGAATCGCCCTGTGATCTTCTTTCTTCCATGGTCTTTCACTCGCTCGCGGTACGCTGCAGTTGTTGCTTTTGCAACGGACACTCCCGCAAGCGTCGGGCCCATTGCGAATTCCGCAGCGAAGGACCAGTGGTTTAGACGCGTATCACCTGGCTGGTTCGCGCAACCATCGCGTGGTGCGCACCGAAGTGTTACTCCATTCGCAAAGCCACCAGCGGATCAATGCGCACAGCCCGCCGCGCCGGCAGATAGCACGCTACCCCAGCGACGGCGATCACTATCGCCACAACAGCTACAAAGGTCGGCAGGTCGGATGAACTCACGCCGAACAACATGCTGCTGAGCACTCGCGTGAGAGCCGCCGCAAGCGCGACACCTGCCGCCACTCCCGCGAGCGTGAGAAGCGCGCCATGACGCAGCACGAGTGTCAGAATGTCGCCGGACCCGGCGCCGAGTGCGAGTCGTAGACCGATCTCCTGAGTTCGCTCGCTCGTCGCATGACTCATCAACCCGTAGACGCCGACTGCGGCGAGGCTCAGGGCGGTGACGGCGAAGCAGGCGAGGAGCAGAAGATTGAATCTGCGTTCCTTGAGAGATTCAGCGAGCAGTCCATCCAGCGTTGCGGTGCTATAGATCGGCAGCGTCTTGTTCAACGACCAGATACGTTCTTTTACAGCGGGGAGCATCGCGAGGGGATCGGAAGCGGTGCGGATGACGAACGCCATGGACCCTGTTGGCGACTGAGGGTGCGGGACGTACACGCTCGGACGCGGTGGCTCATCCAGCCCGGCTCGGCGGACGTCAGCCACGACACCGATGACTTCGTGCGTAACCGGCGGGCCCGTGAATCTGGCCGTGAATTTCCTTCCCACCGCATCCTCGTTCGGCCAGAAGCGGCGCGCCATCGTCTCGTTGATCAATGCTACTGGTGGCGCACGTGAGTCATCGCCGCGGGTGAGTAGCCGCCCTCGCCTCAGGGCGATGTCGAGCACTTTGAAATACTCTGACGTCACCACCGTGAGATGGACGCTGGGCTCCTGCCCCGGAGGAGGCGCGGCCTGTCCTTCGATAGTGACGTCGGCATCTTCCGCTCCGTACCGGTCCGCCAGAGGGAGGGCGGAAGTTGCGCCGGCCGACAGAACCCCCGGAAGAGCAGCGATACGGTCCAGCGATTCCTCCATGAAAGCAGTTCGCTGCTCGGGAGTGGAATAGCGATCCCACGTGAAAACGTTGATCGCCAGCACATTTTCCGATCTGTATCCGCGATCGACACGGAGCAGGGATTCAAAGCTTCGCACAAGCAACCCAGCGCCGACCAGCAACACAGTGGCGAGCGCGACTTCACCGA
>JACDCM010000109.1 GCA_013817545.1 Gemmatimonadaceae bacterium
CGCGATACCGGCGAAGGCTACCAGATACTCCAGATCTGCATCAGTGAAGCGGTGCGTTGTAGTCAGGTTGTCAACATAAAGGACACCCAGCACGCGATCCTCACTTCCGATCAGGGGTGCGCACATCGCCGATCGGACGCGCTGCGCGATGATCGACGTTCCGCCGAATCTTCCATCTTCAGGCGCATTGTCGGAGACGACGGCAACCCGGCCGTCCACCACCTTTCGGGCAATTGATTGCGGCACAGCGCGATGCGCGTCGGTACCCTGCCGGTCGCGCGATACCCGGCTCACCAGCGTGCCGTCCTCGTCCGCCAGCATTATCGCGACCCTGTCAACATCCATGATCTGAAAGACGTAGCGCGCGACCTTATCGAGCAGATGATCGATGTGTACCGCGCGCGTCAGTCCCTTCGAAACCTCGAGCAGGGTGGCGAGCTTCCGAGCGTTAAGGTCCAGCTCACCGAGCGCGTCTCCGGGCGGATTTGCGGTCCCGAAGTCGGAGTCGAAACGCGCACGCATGCCGTCGACCGGCAGTTCGCGCAACGTTGCGTGACGCGACATTGCCGCTAGCGTCGATGCTTCACCTTCTGCTGGAGTGTCGGCCGCTGGAGGATCAGTGTGCACCAGGCGGAACGCCATGGCGCCAAATGCTACCACATCTCCAACCGCTATTGCCGCGGCAGCAACACGCGCCCCATTAACAAAGGTTCCGTTGCTGGATCCCATGTCGCGCACTCGAACGCCGTCCGCATCCAGTGTGATCTCCGCGTGTCTACGCGAAACGGTCTGATCAACAACGGGAATGTCGCAACCGATACCTCGGCCCACGACAAGCGGCGCGCCTGGCGGTAGCTGAAAGCCCTGTGCACCCTGCTTACCAACGAGCTTGTAAGGCATTCGCATCAATATGGTGATCTCGCATGTCGGCGCCAGCCGACCCGCCGTCTATGGCTTGCCCGTGGTTCGCAGCGCCGCGAAATTGCGCGTATGAAGTCATCCACCTATGCGGTCATGTCCTCCATATGCATCGCCGCTGGAAGTTACGCATCTCCAGCGGCAAATGGTCAGGCATGGAACGACACGCGCACGATGGCGCTTGTCGAGCGTGCGACCGAACGGCGTGCGCAGCAGCTCGCTGACACCTCGCTCAAGGACTACACCTCTCAAGCTCACGGCTACCTGACTTTTCTCGCGCAGATTGGCGAGGGGTTCACGGAGCCGCCGCAAATCGTAAAGGCGGATGAACTTGCATTGGAGATCTTCTGGCGCGCTCCAAATCTCAGCAGGCAGCGCATTATAGGTCGTCGAGACACTTTGCTTCTTCCGACGGACATAAACTACCATCGCGATCATCTTGGCATCGTTCAAAACAATTTTCCGGATATCATTCGGCTGGGCGATGGCGACGAAGTTGGAGATGTGCCGCATCCGCTCTCCGACGCCGGCCTTCAGACGTACGATTTTGCCATCCGGGACTCGCTATCCATCCGTCTGCCCGACCGTACGATCGACGTTTACGAGGTCCGGGTACGCCCCCGAAATGATCGCGAGCCGCGCATTGTAGGTGCCGTCTATATCGATAAGAGCTCCGGCGAAGTCGTGCGAATGGCTTTCAGCTTTACGCGCTCGGCGCTGCTGGACCGACAGCTCGACGACGTCTTCATCGTGTTGGAAAATGCGCTCGTGTCAGGACGGTTCTGGCTGCCACGCCGGCAGGAAGTCGAGATAAGGCGTAGCGGGAGTTGGCTCGACTATCCGGTGCGCGGGATCATCCGGGGCCGATGGGAGATCTGCTGCTACAAGACCAACACTGGTATCGATCCCCGCTTTTTCGCAGGTCCGGAGATCGTACAGCTGCCACCACGTTTGCTGGCACGGTACCAATGGAAGGGTGGAATTCTTGATTCTCTTCCGCCCGACGTCCGAACGATAACGGATGAAGATGTCGCCCGCGTTCAAGCGGAGGCGCGTGAGCTCGTGCGCGCCCAGGCGCTTGAAAGCCGAAGAGGTGCTTCACTGTCCGCTGGGCGAATCTCCGACTTCGTGCGTGTAAATCGGGTTGAAGGGTTCGCCTTTGGCGCCGGTGTAGTGCAACGCTTCGGCTCAGGGCTGAGCCTCGTGGCTCGGGCACGGTACGGTATCGACGATGCAAAGGCTAAAGGCCGCCTTCAGCTCTCGGCGCGCAGAGCCAATGGCTTCGCATTGCACCTCTTTGCAGAGCGCGACTATAGAGACGCGGGCGACGTCATGGAGTCGTCCCTTGTGAAAAATAGTATTGCAGCGCAGGAGTTCGGGAGCGACTACACGGACCCCTACGACGCCAGAGTTGCTGGTATTGCTGCGGAGTTCGCGTCCCGGCTGGGTGTGAATTCGCGGTTGGAAGCTACGCTCGAGTCGCAGAGGTCACTCCGGGTAAATGCAGTCCCGCATTACGGACGGTACGAACCTACGGTTGCCGCGTGGCCAATCCGGGTTCGCCGAGTGTCCCTTGTGCTCGAGCGCCCAACGGCGCTCGCTGTTTTGGGCACCGAGGTAAGGTTCACTGGTAAGTTCAGCGCAGGCCTTTTCGAGGGACGAGATACCGTGATTTCAGCGAACCGTCCGCATTTCGGGCGGGCGTTCGTGAGCGCTCGAATCGAACGACCGGTAGGCATGAATCGTCTCGTGTTACACTCCATGGTCGGTGCAGTCTCAGCGGTGCCCGCCACTCCCCCACAGGAGCTATTGTACTTCGGGGGCCCCACCACGGGACCTGGTTACCAATACCATCTGTTTTCGGGATCTGCAGGAGCCAGCCAACGCGTAGAATGGCGCATGCCAGTGCAATTTCCGGCAATCTCACTGGGACGCTACGGCAGAACGCCCGGCACGGCCACGCTCGCCCCGTTCATGCATACAGTATACGTAAAAGGGAGCGAAACCGGTCAGAGAATGCAGCGCATGGGCTGGTATCCGTCTGCTGGAGCCGGAGTGCTGCTATTCTTCGATCTTATCCGTATCGACGTGGCCCGTGGTCTGAGAAAAGGCCGTTGGTCATTTTCCATCGACATAGAGCGTCAGTTCTGGGGCATCCTTTGAAGAAAGAAACGAAATGTACCTATTGCGCTCGTCGTTACTGTCCCGCGTCCGGCGCGTCGCTCAGATTGATCGCACTACCTTAAACGAGAATAAATGGCCAAGAGACGCCCCCGCGATGAGTGGCTGCTCCCTACCCTCGGCACTCTCATTTCGCATGAGGATGTGGCGCTCCTGACGGACGCTTCGCCCGAAAACTACTGGGATGAAGCTGTTCGCCGAGGGCTGGTTAGCGACGACAAGGTTCTGACTACGCTGGCGGCCAAATTCAACATGCGAATCGCCAATCTCGATTCGGTGACCTCGCAATCGCGTGATCTTGTGCCGGAGCAGCTAGCCCGGAAATATCGCATCGTTCCGCTTTCGACCACTGACACGATTCTGGAGATCGCCGCCTCCAATCCAAACGATCTCGACGCTGAGCGAGCGATTGCCTTCGCTACCGGGCGAACTCTCAGGATGCAACTCGCAGCTCCGGCGCGACTCGCGCAGCGTATTGATGAGCTTTACAGGCCGGAGAACATCGTCGATCGCATCCTCGAGGGTGTTAACGCAGACTACGAGATAGAGAATATTGACGCGAGCGCTAACGCGGACCTCGATCTGTCCGTCGATAGCGTGTCGGAACGCCCGATCACCAGACTCGTGGACTTCATCCTTGCCGAAGGTATCACTTCGCGAGCGAGCGATATTCACCTCGAGACCGAAGAGCACGAGGTTGTGATCCGGTACCGTATCGACGGGGTACTTCGTCAGGTGATGGCACTTCCGCGTGCTGTCGGCCTTCCGCTGGTGTCACGCATAAAGATCATGTCGGGCCTCGATATCGCGGATCGGCTGCGACCGCAGGACGGTCGCGCGCGAGTCGCCGTCAATCAGATGCCCGTGGATCTTCGGATTTCGACTCTGCCGGCTTCTCACGGCGAGAAGATCGTGATCCGAATCCTCGATTCGCGCGGGATGGTTCTGTCGTTCGAGCGGATGGGCCTCCACCCCGAAGAGCTGGAACGTATCAACGAGCTCCTGCAGTCGCGCGAAGGCTTCATCCTCGTTACCGGACCAACCGGATCTGGAAAGACGACCACATTGTATTCCGCGCTCAAGTCGATACAGGCGCGGGGCGTCAACATTATTACCGTTGAAGATCCGGTCGAGTATCGCATTGCGGGGATCGTCCAGGTGCAGGTGCATGAAAAAGCCAATCTGACCTTCGCGTCGGCGCTTCGCTCCATCTTGAGGCAGGATCCCGATGTAGTCCTGGTCGGTGAGATTCGCGATCGTGATACCGCCTCGATCGCAATTCAAGCCTCCCTGACAGGCCATCTGGTTCTCTCTACGCTCCACACCATAGACGCTGCGAGCTCCATCACCCGGCTCGCCGACATTGGTGTGGACGCCTACAAGATTGCAGCCGCCCTCAAGGGCATCATTGCGCAGCGGCTTCTCAGGCGCCTCTGTCTGGCATGCCGAGAGCCGTCCACCGACGAAATTCCAGAACGCCTGCGTCAGTGGCTTCCCGAAGGATCGTTGCACTACCGTCCGGTTGGGTGTCCGGACTGCGCAACGACGGGTTATCGGGGACGCGTGGCGGTGGTCGAAATTCTCATGGTTTCTCGCGATGTGGAGCGCCGCATAAGTGCAGGTGAACCTTCCGAGCGCATCGCCGAGGCCGCGCGCGAAAGAGGGATGAAGTCGCTGTGGGATTCTGGAATCGGGCATGTTCTGGTCGGCAACACCAGCCTGGACGAAGTGCTGCGAGTTCTTGATATCCCAATCGATCGGCGAGCCGTGCCGGACAAGGCAGGCGCGGTTGCTAAAGCGCCGCCGTCAGCTGTGGCGTTGCCACCGGCTGATACGCTTGTCAAGGCGGTTCGAGAGCCAACAGGTCAGGCTTTCGAGCTCATAGAGGGAATAGTGCCCAGCGCGACGCAGGTAGCGGCGCTTCCGTCGGTACTTCTCGTGGAGGATGAGGAGCCACTTCGCCGAGTTCTTCGTGACGTGCTTCAACGCGAGGGCTTTACCGTACTGGAGGCTTCCAACGGTGCGCGTGCCCTCGCCGAAATAGATCGTAGCGCACCAGATCTCGTCATGCTCGACCTCAATCTGCCGGACATCGACGGCTACGAAGTCCTTCGGCGCCTGCGCGCGCGTCCTGGGACCGCTGCTACGCGCGTGCTGGTGCTCACTGCTCAAGGCGACGAGGAAAGTGAAGTGAAGGTTTTCGAGGCCGGTGCCGACGATTATCTCACCAAGCCATTTCGAGCTCGAGCGCTCACCGCCCGCATCCGCGCCCTGGTGCAGCGGCGGTGACCGCGGTTGAACCGGGCGTCGTAGATGTTTATGTCCTCCGACGCGTGCGGGATGATTGGCAGGTTCTGGTGTTACAGCGCGGTCCCAACACGCGTTGCACAGATTCCTGGGAGACGGTGCATGGAAGGGTCGAGGCGGGGGAGAGGCCCGAGGAGGCCGCGCGACGGGAAGTACTCGAAGAAACCGGTCTCGAAATCGAGCGTCTATACAGTATTACGGTGCAGCCCTTCTATCTGCACAAGCTCGGCACAATAATGCTTGCCGTTGTATTCGCGGCAATCGCTGATACTGGTGCGAGTGTTTCCCTCGGGCCCGAGCATCGCGCATCGGAGTGGCTGTCAGTACCGGATGCCATCGCGCGATACAATTGGCCCCGTTCACGCGTCGCGCTTCCTGAGATTGCCTTTGTCCTGCGTACCGGCGATGCGGGGGTAGTTGAGGACGTGCTCAGGGTGACTGGCGGCTAGCGGAGCGACGAACGCGGTTCACTGTTCACGTCTAACCTTCTGGCTTGTCGTCGACAGTATGTCGCTGGGAGTAGGCGCATTTGGCTTGACGGTTATGCTCTTGGCCGGAATACCGACGTTCACATGGTAGGGGCGCACGTTCTTGGTAGCTACAGCCATGGCGCCAATCATACCTTGCGTTCCTGCGTGTACACCAGCGAGCACGGTGGCGTGGTACGTAATTCGAACTCCATCTTCGATTACGGTCTGCACATTGGTGACCTCGCGCTGGTCGACAATGCTGTGCGTGTGGCTGTAAATATTTGCGTAGTCGCTTACCGATACCTTGTTGCCTAGAAGGATCCCACCGCGGTCGTCCAGCAGTACGTGCCGGTGAATGACAACGTCGTCACCAACCTCGAGATTATATCCAAAGCTGAATTCGACGTGCTGGAACGCCTTGAAGTTGCTTCCGCACCGCTTGAAGATCAGTGGGGCGAGCAATCGCCGGAAGCGAACTCCTGCGTCGACGTTCTGTCCACCCAATGCCGTCCTGTCGAAGGAATACCACAGCCAGAGAAGCGGTTTGACCCTCTGAAACCGGGCGTCGTCGCACTCGGCGTAGTACTCCGGCTCCAGAGTGATATTGCGAGGGTCGAGCGCGAGCAAGGCGAGGCGCGTCGCGGTCGGCAACTTGTCGTCTTCGGTCGCTGTTTCCCAGCTGGAAGCGTATTCCGGGTAAACAATTTCACAGAGAGTCTTTCGGCAAACCAGCGCGCGGTCAACCGCGCTATCCGCCAGTGAATCGCCAAGTCTCTCCAACCATGCTTCCAGCACCGACGTAGCGGATGATGGGTTGAGACTGCGAAGGGGAAGGAAAGCCATTTTGTGCTCCAAAAGCTGGAAGGCCGAGAAAGGGAGGTCTCTCCGATTTACCTCACCCCTCTATTCGGATAACCATTCGTCATCGCTGCGGGACATTAAAAAATGCACGAGCATCAAAGTTCAAAGGTTAGACGGATGCTTCGGATAGAAACGGATGCTTCGGATCGACTCGTGAGGAGAAATAGCTCGTCGCACCCAGGGCACGATCCGCTTGATCTGTTCCCATCCGAAGCATCCGTATAACCTTTGAACTTTGAGCTCGGCCGGTGAAAGGCAACGGTAGCTGTGATGAAGGTTCGACGGGAGGCTAGTAGCGGAGGCGGCAATTTAGGGCTTTCCTTCCGCGGCGGCTCGTGACCGCGCCCTCGATCGCTCTCGCTCTATGTTTCGCAACGTTGAGCCCCAACTGTTGTTCTGTTCTCCTTCAACAGTCAGCGTGAGTGGCTGTGAAACGTCGATTGCGCCGTCAAAAACGAAGATCGCGCTATGGGTCTCACGTTGGCGTAACCGTTGCTCGCCAAACCCCGCCGTGAGAGGAATCAGTTCGAGCGGACGAAAATCTCGACCTCCGCCAGTTATAACGACTTCCAGCGGGCTGAAGCGCGCCTCGGGTTCGATACCGAAGTACGAGACGTACCAGAGACTCGGCTGGCGAAGGTTGTGCCGCTGAGCCATGGTTGCTATCGCGTCGCGTTGTCCTTCCTGAAGGTCTCTCAGTGCCCGATATGAATCAGGCGCGAGCAGCCGGATCACGGACTCATCCAACGGTAGAACGCGAACCTGCATGGCCGGAAAGGTGAACCTGATAGCGATCTCGTCTTGCCTGAGGGCGCCATAGCCCGGAGGAACGAGGTTCGAAGTCGCGGTATCGAGCGTTGCCCGGCCCTCTGCTGAAGGCGCTGGGGGAGGCGGATCGCCACCCTGCTGGGAGGCGGAACCGCAAGCGGCGAGCAGTGTGGTCATACCGATACCGATAACTGAATTGGGTAGCGAGGTCATGTTCTCCAGGATGGTTGGCCGAGAAGGGCGACGATGGCTTCGGCAAGATCGTCCCTGCCTGTGCCAATGATGGCGCTGAACGGTATCAGTTGCTCCTGGTCGAGCCCCAGGTCGCGCGCTGCTGCTGCGACACGCTTTGGAAGGTCGGCCAGTTTCACTTTGTCCGCCTTTGTAAGGGCGACAATCGTAGGCAGGCCTATGTCTGCTAGAAAAGCGAACATCTCGTGATCGCTGTCGGATGGGGGATGCCGTGCGTCGATAAGCTGAACGATTCCGATCAGCCTCGGGCTCGTTCTAAGATATCCCTCGATTAGCGTCGCCCACCTCGAACGCATCTCCTTGGACACGCGCGCGTACCCGTAGCCGGGCAGATCCGTTAAAAGAAACTCGTCGTTTACGCGATAGAAATTGATCTCGGCCGTTTTTCCCGGATGCTGACTTACTCTCGCGAACGCCTTGCGCCGGAGCAGGCGATTGATAAGCGACGACTTTCCGACATTCGAGCGGCCGCCGAATGCGATCTCGGGAAGATCGGGCTCTGGCCGCCAGCCATCGGCTGAAGCCATGCCACCGAGAAATTCAAGCCGCCGGATTACGAGCGGATCTGCTCCATGCGTCTCGAGACTCAATGCGTTCGCTCCCCAGCCACGGATGCAACAGACGATTCCACCGCAACGGGTAATCTGAGTGCCAACGCTAGCACTTCATCCATTGTCGACACCGGATGAAAGATGACCGAAGCGCGGACTTCAGCGGGCATTTCCTCTATCTCACGGGCGTTGGCGGCTGGTATGATAATCTGGCGCACACCAGACCTGAGTGCCGCGACAGATTTTTCCTTGAGCCCGCCGATCGGTAATACGCGGCCGCGCAGTGTTATCTCGCCGGTCATGGCCATATCACCGCGCACAGGTACCTCAGTAAGAGCGCTGACGGTCGCTACAGCGATAGCTATCCCGGCGGATGGTCCGTCCTTGGGCGTTGCTCCAGCAGGCACGTGCACGTGAATATCCCGTGTCCGGTAAAAATCCGCATCGACGCCGAGGTGTCGCGCGCGCGCGCGTGTGAAGCTCAAAGCTGCGCTGGCCGACTCCTTCATGACGTCGCCGAGCGTGCCTGTGAGCTGCAGCTTTCCGCGGCCGCGCACACTGGACACTTCAATCTCGAGCATTTCGCCACCGCTTTGTGTATATGCGAGTCCGTTGGCCACGCCGACTCGATCCTCCACCGACCAGTCGTCTGGATCGAATTGCGCTACACCAAGCAAAGCTTGCAGATCATCCGGACCGATGCCAGTAGGGTCCAGGGGCACGCCGGGTGAGGACGCCATGCGTCGCGCAAGCTTCCTCGCGATTCTGGCGATGCGACGCTCTAGCTCCCTGACGCCAGCCTCGCGCGTGTACCCGCGAACGATTGCAGCCAGTGCCGCTTGATCCACAGTCACAAGGGACGGATCAATACCATGAAGCCTGAACTGCTTCGGGATCAGGAACTGCCGAGCGATTGCGTGCTTCTCGTGATCGAGGTAACCGGGAAGCCGGATGGTCTCCATGCGGTCGCGCAATGGCTCTGGTATCGTGGCGAGAGAGTTCGCAGTCGTTACGAACAGGACCTGAGACAGGTCGTAATCCATCTCCAGATAGTGGTCGCTGAATGTGCGATTCTGTTCCGGATCCAGCACCTCCAAAAGGGCCGCCGCGGGATCACCCCGCCAGTCCTGCCCCATTTTGTCCACTTCGTCAAGCAGGAGCACAGGGTTAATGACCTCTGCACGCCGCATCGCCTGCAGCACCCGCCCGGGCATCGATCCGATGTAAGTGCGACGATGCCCGCGGATTTCGGCCTCGTCCCGCACGCCTCCGAGCGACATGCGAACAAACCGGCGGCCGAGGGCACGTGCGATGGACCGCCCCAGCGAAGTCTTGCCGACACCGGGCGGACCCACCAGACAGAGAATTGGTCCTTCCAGGCGACCGACTACGGCGAGCGTAGCGATGTAGTCGAGGATGCGGTCCTTCACTTCCTCCAGACCAAAATGGTCTTCGTCGAGGACATTCTGCGCGTGGGTTACGTCGATGACGTCGTCGGATCGCTCGCTCCAGGGAAGAGCGAGCATCCATTCGAGATAGTTGCGCGTTACGGACGACTCCGGAGAGAGCGGGGAACTTCGTCGCAGCTTTCGTAGCTCTCGCTCGGCGCGAACTCGAGTGGCCTCGGGGAGCGGCTTGGTCGAAATCAGAGCTGCAAGCTCGGCGACATCATCACCATCGTCCTCTCCCAGCTCACGGTGAATCGCCTTGAGCTGCTCCTGCAGGTAAAATTCCCGCTGATTCTGGAAAAGCGTGCCCCGTACGTCGTCCTCTATCTTGCGCTCGAGGCGAAGAATCTCGATCTCGCCCTGAAGCAACTCCGCCACCTGGTCAACGAGACCGGCGACGGCCGGGATCTCTAGAAGTTCCTGGCGTTGCTCGAGCCCAACCTGAATGTGTGCCGCGATCGCGTAGGCCCGCTGAATCTCAGACTCTAGTCCCTGAACGATGCCGATGACTTCGGCCGGAATGCGGCGGTGCAACGCGGCGTACTCTTCGAAGAGAGACAGGGCACGCCGCCCGCGTGCGCGATCGCCGCTTTCCTGCGCAGTGGACGAGAGTGGTGCCGGTGTAATCGCCGCACGGAGATACTGGTCGGTCGCCGAGTACCGCGTGACGCGGGCCCGCGCTACGCCCTCCACCAGCACCTTGCTTGTCCCATTAGGAAGCCGCGTAAGCTGCACGATACGAGCGACTACCCCTATGCGAAATAGATCCGCGGCCGCGGGATCCTGGACGTCGCCATTTCGCTGAGCGACGAGAAGTATCCAGCGATCCTCCGAAGCTGCATCCACCGCGGCGAGTGACGCTGCGCGCCCCACCAGCAGCGGGATTATGACGTACGGGAATACGACGACATCTCGCAGTGGAAGCACTGGGAGCCGGTCGGCAACCGTGAACGACTCCTCGTCGCGAATTATGGAGAGGGGCATGAGGGGAAGATAACAGAAATCGGGAATGGGGAATCGGGAATCGATAAATCGGGAATCGGGAACCAGAAGGGCAGGTTCGCGCGGACATACGGACGGAAAAACGACGGGGAAGCAGTCATTAACGACTTGCTTCCCCGATTCCAGATTCCCGATTCCCGCTCTTCTACGCTTCTTTCTTCTTCCGCTTCGGCGAGATCTCGAGCATTGGAGATGTGCCATTCAGGACGGACGCTTCCGTGATCTTCACCTCGGTAATGTCGTCGCGGGTAGGAAGATCAAACATAATGTCCGTCATGATATCCTCGAGGATCGCCCGAAGTCCGCGGGCGCCAGTGCCGCGCTTGAGTGCCTTACGCGCCACGGCTCGGAGCGCCGACTCCTCGAAAGTGAGCTTTACGTCCTCGAGATCAAACAGCTTGGCGTACTGCTTCACCAGAGCGTTTTTCGGTTCCTTGAGGATCTTCACCAGCGAGTCTTCGTCCAGCGTTTCGAGGGGGACCGAGACCGGGAGCCTACCC
>JACDCM010000110.1 GCA_013817545.1 Gemmatimonadaceae bacterium
GCAGGCGCATCGGCTCCGGACGCAAGCGCAGAATAATTGTCAGCCAGCCCGAGGGCTGACGCGCTCGCGCTGGTGAGTTGGGCACTCGCCTCGCCCCAGGCAATCGTGCACAGAAACAAAGTGATCCTGAGACCGCGAATCATGAACGCAGCTCTGGATACGGGACACCGACATGGCACTTGAACCAGTTCGCTGCGAGTCGGGCGACCTCCTCTATCTTGCCGCGTTCCTCAAACAGGTGCGAGGCTCCAGGAACAATCACCATCTCGCGTTCGCAGCGAAGCGCGTCGTATGCGGATTCGTTCAGCGGAATTACCGGCTCGTCGTTGCTCCCAACGATGAGAAGCGTGGGAGCCTTCACTGAATCGAGCCACTGCATGGCGAGATCCGGACGGCCACCGCGAGAGACCACTGCGTAAATGCTCTCCGGCCTTTGCGCGGCAGCCTGCAACGCGGCAGCCGCACCTGTGCTCGCACCGAAATATCCAATCCGGAGGGATGCGGTTTCGGGAACTCCCTTGAGCCAGTCGGTGGCGTCGAGAACGCGATTCGAGAGAAGATCGATGTCGAACCGAAGATGTCCGGTGCGCGCGTCCGCATGCTCTTCTTCCTCCGTCAGCAGGTCGACCAGCAGAGTAGCGAGTGCTGCGTCGTTGAGCGCACGCGCAACCAGTGTATTTCGTGTGCTCAGGCGTCCGCTCCCACTGCCGTGTGCGAACAGGACGACCGCTGCCGCGCCGGCGGGGACGCTGAGGATACCACGCAGCGTACGTTCGCCACTCGGAATCTCAACGTCGCGCGCGATTGTCTCGCTCGGCATGACCGGTCTTCATGGTATTCAGGATACTGGTTTGTGTCGAACGGATGACTCCGCAAACGGGGTGCCGTGTGCCAGCGTCCAATCACTCTCTTCTGAGCGCGCGAATCTCGCTTCTCAGTGCGAGGATCTCGTCCCTCAGTTCGGCCACTGCGCGTGAGCCGGCAATCTCGCCGTCTCCGTGCTCGGCATCGCGGCCGACGAAGAAGCTTGCAAGCGTCGCGGTTACGTAGCCCAGAACGCCAATCGCGTAGATCGACAGAATAATGCATAGCACTCGCCCTTCAGCCGAAAGCGGCCAGAAGTCCGAGCCTATAGTGGTCATCAGCATGGTCGTCCACCAGACAGCTTCGCCGTAACTGTCCAGCGTGCGGCCATCGGGAAGGTCGCGCTCGAATGCATACATCCCCGCGGAGCCCGCCAGGATTACAATCACCGTCAGCGCCACGACATATCCGAATCCGCGACGGCCCATCGCTGCGCCAAGCGCATGCATGCTCCGGTTGAGCGAGCTGATCACTCGAACGAGACGCGCACCACGTACCGCTCGCGCAGCCCGAAAAATTCGCAGGACTCGGAACGCTCGGAAAATTCGTAATGCCGGAACCAGCAGGGAGACCGTCGTCAGCCAATTGGTTCTCAGATAAGCGCCCTTTCTGGGCGCAATAATCAGCTTCAGCACGAACTCGAAGACGAACAATCCCCAGATAGCGTATCCCAGTTTCTCAAGAAATGGGCTGAGCTCGCTGGTCAGCTCGATCACGAGCAGCGCAAGCCATACAAAGCCGAGCACGGTCATGGGTGTTTCCAGCCATGACACTATCCTCGCGAGCAGCTCATGTCTCTCGCTCTCGACGGCTTGCTGGTCGGCAGCATCGTTCGCTGGCTCTTCACCCTTCATGAGCTATCGACAGAGGAGAGCTCACTCTGCTCAATAACCCCGCCTCCCTTGTGAATCACGACGCGCGTAGGGAACGAAAACTCTATCCCTTCCTCCTTGAATCGCTCAAAGATCCGCAGGTTCACTGCTTGCTGCACGTCCATGGAGAGATTGAAGTCAGCCGACGAAACGAAGTAGACGGTTTCGAACTCGAGTGCCGATTCTCCATAGCCTCGAAAGTGTGAGCGCTCGAACCGGGTGTGCGGCTGAGTCTCAACGGCTTCTCGGAGAATGCCGGGTATGCGGCCCAGCATCTCCGACGTAATGCCGGACGGCGCTCCGTGAGAAACGCCGAGCACCAGCACTATTTGGCGCTCGTACATGCGCTTGAAGTTGCGAACGCGTCCCTTGAGCAGGTCGGCGTTGGAGAAGATTATCTGTTCCCCCGATATGCTTCGCACGCGGGTGCTCTTGAGACCTATGTGCTCCACGGTGCCGGAAAACTTATCGACCTGAATCGGATCGCCAACCACGAAAGGCTTGTCGAGCACGATCGAGAGAGCGGCGAAGACATCGCCAAGAATATTCTGCACTGCAAGGGCGACCGCGAGACCGGTTATCCCAAGCCCGGCCACAAGAGTGGCGATGTCGACACCGAAGTTGTCCAGCGCCAGAACGAAAATCACGGCCCAGACAAACAGGCGGGCTCCGATGGAAAGGGCCTTTATGGTAGTAATGCTGGCCGAGTCACTTGCGGCTCGCTCCTCGAGATGCCGCTTGACCCAGAACGCAATCACGCCGTTGAGCCAGATGCCTGCCTGCAACAGGAACGTGATGATCGCCGCAGCAATGAGGACCGATCGGGGACCGCGCTTCAAGCGTAGAACTTCGAGCGCAACGAGCAGGCACAGCCACGTCAGAAAGACGAAGCCCGTGCGCGTGAGAAGCTCCGCCATCAGATCATCGGCCCTTGTGCGCGTCCGCTTCGCGAAGTGAGTGAGGCGCGAGAGGACCAGGCGCTTACCTAGCGCCAGGGGCACTGCAATGATTGCAACGATAGCGGCCGCGCTCAACCACGCGGACAGTGTGTTGCCGTAGACTAGCCGGTTCAGAAAATCTGGCATGAACCAGAGGGGCGGATGTGCGGTGGTAGGCGTAGTCCTTGCAGGGCAATCATTTATGCACTCTTCCAGCTTGCAGTGAGAATCACTCTTCTGTCTGATGAGAGCATCCGTTTGGACAATGGCGCTCCCCCGACCAGAGCTCCGGAACCAGAAGACATATCGTACTCGCCCTTCCACATGCTCGCGAGCGGCATTGGCACCTGCATGTTTTCAGTTCTCCAGTCATGGGCCACTAACGCGAAAATACCGACTGATCATCTGTCCATGGAAATTGGTTGGAAGCCGGCGGAAAGCCCGAATCGCGCAGGAAGCTTCGATGTGAAGCTGCTCTGGCCATCGCTTCCGGAGTCGCGACGAGCCGCCGCCGCGCGCGCCGCCAATTCGTGCGCGGCTATCAATGCGCTCGTTCCTCCGCCGGAAATAAACATCGGGATGGAAACGTTCGTAGAGCCTCCTCCGCCAGACAGGGTGAAGTAGCAGAAACGGATTCGCGCCACCCCGTGCGAGTCATTGCGGATGCTGCCGCGATGGCGCCAACGCCTTGAGCGGCAAGCTTGTCCTGCTGGTCTTTCATGAGCGCTATCAGCGGGCTCACTACGATGGTGAGGCCCGGAAGAAGCAGAGCGGGAAGCTGGTATATGAGTGACTTACCACTCCCGGTTGGCATGACGACGATTGCAGCGCGGCCATCGAGAACGGCGCGAATCGGCTCCCACTGACCATGCTTGAAGTCCGAATGCGCAAATCGATCTCGTAAAGTCTCGCGCGTGCGAGCATCCGAGATACCGGTCACTTGCGGACAGACAGGTCGACCATCCGCTTGCCCTTGATGTATTCCACTGCCCGGGGATCTTCGAGCTGTGAGACGCGCTTGACCACTTCTCCTATTCGGCGGGCCGAAGTTACGATTCCATTCAGCAGTTCCGCGTGCTCTTCCGGTAACGGGGTCTCCGCCAGAAGCTCGGCATTCATGAGCAGAGCACCAAGTGGATTATTGATCTCGTGCTGCAACGCTAATGCGGTTTCCCCGACGCCCGCGAGCCAGCCCAGGCGGGCGAGAGCGTCCTCGCTGCGCTTGCGTTCGATAGCATAACGAAGCGCACGGGCAATGAGGTGACCATCAGCCTGCCCCTTTATGAGATAGTCCTGAGCGCCGGCGCGAAGCGCGTCCGTTGCGACGGCCTGGTCGTTCAATCCCGTCAGGACAACCACTGGAATGGAGGGCGATCGCTTGTGAATACGTGACAACATTTCAACACCGTGTGCGTCCGGTAGCGACAGGTCCAGAAGCACGGCGCTGTAGTCCTTGCTGTCGAGAGCTTCCAGTCCCAATTCAAACCTCTCAACGCGGTCCGACTCGAATTGCAACTCGGCTGCCGGTTCCCTGCTTGCCTCCGCCAGAGCCTCAACGATCAGACGAGCATCCCCGCGATTGTCCTCGATGAGCAAAATTCTCGCGACTGGTTTCATCTCGAGCGATCGCCCTTCGGCAACTTGACCACTGTAAGCCAGAAATCCTCGACCGCTCGAATAACCGTGTTGAACTGATCCAGGTCCACCGGCTTGGTGATGTAGCAGTTGGCTCCAAGGTCGTAGCTCGAGGCGATATCGCGCTCCGTGGCAGAGCTTGTAAGCATCACGACCGGAATGCTCCTCAGTGTGGAATCGCTCTTCAGCGCGGCCAGTACTTCTCGCCCATCCATGCGAGGCAGGTTGAGGTCGAGGATGATGAGATCCGGACGCGCCGCGTCCGCGTGTTTTCCCTCTTTTCGAAGAATCTCGAACGCTTCGACACCATCTTTGGCCACCGTGAGATTATGCCGAATCCTGTCATCGCGCATCGCATCGCGCGTAAGGCGAACGTCCCCCGTGTTATCCTCCACAAGCAGGATCTCGAAGGGAGATGGTATCTGGCTGTCTTGATCAGGCATGCACGGCAATACCTTTTGGAAGTGTAAACAGGAAATTCGTTCCTTCGCCGGTCTTCGACTCGAACCAGATTTTGCCTCCGTGCATCTCGATGATTTTCTTGCAAAGGGCGAGGCCTATCCCGGTTCCTGCGTACTCTTCCTTTGTATGCAGCCTTTGAAATAGTACGAAAATGCGATCGACGTATTTGGGATCAATGCCGATGCCGTTGTCGCGCACCGAGAATTGCCATTCGGCGCCCTTGTCAACTGCGGCCACATGGACTCGCACAGATTCGCTTCCCCGAAATTTGAGGGCGTTTCCCATGAGATTCTGAAACACCTGCCCGAGCTTGAGGCTGTCAGCATGAAGGGTCGGGAGCTGATCGTGGGTAGTTGTAGCTCCGCTTTCCTCAATGGAAATGCGCAAATTCTGAGTGGCCCGATCGAGCAATGCTTGTGAGCTCGTTTCCTCCAGCTCGAGTCCCTGGGAGCCCACGCGCGAGAAAAGCAGGAGATCCTGTATCAACTGCTGCATTCGAGTCGCGCCGTCCACGGCAAATCCGATGAACTCGTCTGCATCCGAATCCAACTTTCCCTTGTAGCGTTTCGCAAGGAGCTTCGTGTAGCTTGCCACCATGCGAAGCGGCTCCTGCAGATCGTGCGACGCAACGTACGCGAACCGCTCGAGCTCCTCGTTCGATCTCGCCAACTCCTTCGCCTGATCGCTCAGCGCCAACTGCGCGCGCTCGTGCTGGATCACTTCGTATCTTAGCTCGTTGCTCGAGACCTCAGCCTCCTCCTTGCGTGAACCAGCGACTTGCGCCAGGTGAACTGCCCACGCCAGCAGTATCGTGAATGCCAGCCCCACAACGAGCATCAACTTGGGCTCGTTCGATCTCGCAGCCCCAATGACCGCGCGCCCGGGCCACACGTTCAAGCCCCAGGTAACGCCAGGAAGATCAACGCGCACTTTTCGCAGCCATGGCTCACCAAGGGTTGCGTTGGCCGAATCGGTTGCGAACAGCCTCTCCTCACCATCCAGCACCGCCATACCGAACGCATCCTGGTGATCGCTCGCGAGAATAGTTTGCAATAATGGCCCAATCCTGAAAGTTGCGTAGATGTAGCCATCGGCACGCCCCCTGTCCGAAACGGGGATGAAGGCTACCATTCCCCTGCCCCCAACGGCCAGCTCGACCACGCGCGAAAACACAACTTCGTTTCGTTCGCTAGCCTGCTCCATCGCCTCGGCACGCCGGGGATCCCTCCTGACGTCGAACCCCAATGCAGCTTCATTTGCGCGTTCCGGAGCGATCCACCGAATTACATTCGACGTATCCACCCACGCTATTCCCTGATATCCCTTGAAGTCGGCGTGAACCATCTCTGTATCGAATTTCCACACCTCCTGCGTTGGCCTGCCGAAAAAATCCCAGCGCCTGGCCATTCTGGTGAGCGCTTCGGTGCGCGCCTTCATGCCGATTGCAATCTCGTTCCGCACGGTGCTCGCGCCAAGCGCTGTAGTCCGCTCTAGTTGCTCGAACTCGTAATCCGCGGTCGCTTGCCACAATCCGATCGAGACTACGGCGCCTGCGACGAGCACCAGCCATCTAAGCCACATGACCCTTTCGGAGTGCTTCGATCGCGCGTACGCCATGGAGAGCGCCACGACGCCCGCGCCGGCTACCGTAGCGCCCATTGCGGTGTGGATTGCCATTCGGGTTAGTCGGCCCCAGCCGTAGGCCGTTGGTGTGCCACCGATGTAGCCGAACAGAGCGATCGTACCGATGCCGAGAATCAGGGTGCCGAGCACAGCGCCCGCCAGCATGCGACCGTTTCCGCGCGTTCCCGCAAGCGCGATCGCTATACCGAACAGCGCGAATGCCAGGGCTGTGTTTGGGGCGAGCCTGCCGGGAGCCGATAATTTTGTGATCGTGTACTGCGCCATCCTGGTCTGGTCGACGCCCAGTTTCCACAACCACGTCTCGAAGCCGAAGTTCCATCCGCCCAGGTACGCCGCCAGCGTGAGAACGCCGAGAAGAGAGACGAAAAACGCGGAAGTGCGGGACACTCCCATCCATCCGCGTGCGCCCGTTAGCAAAGTCACGCCAGCGAGTGTGAATCCGACCGCGGTATTAAACTGCATGGCCACAAAAGTGGGATGCAGCTGCATGAGTCGGGGGATGCCCAGATACCAACCGCTCAACACCATGACACCGAGCACGACCAGAAAACCGCCAGAAACCATCGCGATGCGACGCGACGTTGCTGGAAGCGGGAAGTAGGCCGGAACGTTTGCCATCTGGGATACCTCCATATCCCTCAATGGAGCAATTCGCGCTCCCCACTGCCGGATCTTGCTGAAGTCGTTCGAGCGTCTTGCCGCCTGTCGTGGACGTGGCTACCATCGCCTCAGCGACTTCAACGAATCGGACTTGCGTGTGCCACGTAGACTTGTCCGAGGGTTACAGTTCGTGCTTGTCGCCCAGCCGCCACCGTCACCCCATCCCCAGGACGGCGGAGTGAATGATTTCCGAGGGGCCAGCGTACATCATGGCGACTGAGCCGCTAGCAACCGCGGTACTGCTCGCCACTTTTGGAGCGCTGTTGGCAATCAGCGCCCTATTCAGTCGCGCCTCCGAACGGTTCGCGGTGCCCATCGCACTCATCTTCCTCGGCATCGGCATGCTTGCCGGCTCCCAAGGAATCGGCGGAATCGCATTCGATGATTACGGCGCTGCTTTCCGGCTCGGCACGGTTGCGTTGGTGCTCATACTCTTCGACGGTGGACTGAATACTCCGCTGGCCCTGGTCCGTCAGATAGCAAAGCCAGCGGCCGTTCTCGCCACTGTTGGCGTAATCGGGACAGCGGGTCTCGTGGCCGCCGCGGCCTTTATGCTTGGCTTTCCCTGGCCGCATGCATTCCTTCTTGGCGCTGTAGTGTCCTCGACAGACGCGGCCTCGGTCTTCGCCGTTTTGCGTGGAAGCGGAATTCATCTAAAGCGCCGTGTTGGGGCCACTCTCGAAGTAGAGTCGGGTTTCAATGATCCGATGGCGATCATCCTGACGATCGCTCTCACACAAAACATCCTGCAGCCAGGGACGGCTCTCGGATGGCGACTTCCCGTGAACCTGCTAATCGAGATGGTCGTCGGGTGCGCAATTGGTATGGCGGTAGGACACGGTGGACGCCTGTTACTCACGCGCTTCCGTTTTGCCGCCGGCGGATTGTATCCCGCGATGACTCTCGCCCTCGCGTTCCTGGCTTTCGGCTTACCAACACTCTTGCACGGCAGCGGCTTTCTCGCCGTTTACGTAGCGGCCGTCATACTGGGCAACGGGGCGTTGCCGTATCGCGCCGGACTTCTGCGAGTGCACGACGCGCTGGCTTGGCTTAGCCAGATCGCGATGTTTCTCGTTCTGGGGCTTCTGGTCTTCCCATCGCGCCTGCTCGATGTAATTACGGTCGGCCTCGCCTTGGCGCTCTTCCTCGGAATGATTGCGCGGCCGGTCATTGTTGCACTCTGTCTCCTGCCCTTTCGTTATCCCATTCGCGAGGTCGCGTACGTTGGTTGGGTAGGCCTGCGTGGCGCGGTTCCTATCGTACTCGCGACCTTCCCGGTGCTGGCGAAGGCACCAGGTGCGGAGCGCATTTTCGATGTGGTGTTCTTTATCGTCGTCGTGAACGCGATTGTCCCGGGCGCCACAGTACCCTGGGTGACGCGCCGTTTAGGGCTGGGTTCGCGTGAGCCACCCGCACCGCAGGCGGTGCTCGAGATCGAGAGCAGGCAGCCGCTCGAAGGTGAACTGATGTCCTTTCACATTGACGACGCATTAGCAGTTACCGGCGTACCAATGAGCGAGCTACCATTTCCGGAAGGCTCTGCCGCGACGCTAATAATCCGCGGAAGAGAAATGCTCGCTCCCAAGGGAAATACGACGCTCCTGGCGGGAGACCACGTGTACGTCTTTACACGACCCGAAGACCGACCGCTGATACAGCTGATGTTCGGACGGCCGGAAGGGGATTAGAATCGGGAATCGGGAATCGGGAATCGCGCAAAGCCGTCGGATATGCAACACCCGCAGCGAAGTACTACGCCTCCCTCTCCCTCCTCCCCTCCTTCACTAAGCGATTCCCGATTCCCGATTCCCGATTCCCGGCTCCCGATTCCCCGCTTCGATTACCGTCCCACCAACTCGTCAGCGATCCTTGGGCTCTCGTAAACTTTGCGCAGCGCTTCGACAATGCCGCGCGAGTGGACGCTCACGGAACGCGCTATCTCATCGGTAAAGATGAATCGGTTCGGCAGCGACTCGATGTTGCCGTCGAAGATGAGTCCAACTACCTCTGCGTTACGATTGATCACGGGGCTTCCTGAATTGCCGCCGATGATGTCATTCGTCGAGACGAAGTTCAGCGGCGTCGTCATGTCGAGGCGCGCTTGACGCTGCATCCACCTGTCAGGAATTCGGAATGGCGGTTGCTGGTTGAACTCGGCGCCACGCGCGAAAAGACCGAACAAGCTGGTCTTGTACGGCGCCAGCGTTCCGTTATATGGATATCCCTTCACCAGACCATCACTGATACGGAGTGTGAAGGTCGCGTCCGGCGGAAGCGCCTGACCGTAGGCGCCGAAAAGCGCCTGACCGATCTTTTCCGCGTTTGCTGACGAAACGTCCGCAAGGCGCGCCGCGCGCATCGCGAACGGACGGCCGAGCGGATCGATCTTTCGCGCGAGGACAATGAGTGGGTCCGTCGATGCCGCGACCGCAGCCGCTCCACCTTCCACCAGCGCGCGACGCGCCTGCACGTCGGTGAGTTTCGTACCCTCTATAAGGGCTTCAGCGGCAACTTCGGGGCTTCGGCCAGCAAGTACGATGCGGAGGAAGGGATCGTTCGCCGGGAGTTCCTTTCTCGCCGCGGTGAGTTGCGAAGCGAGTAACAACTTCTCCACTTCCTTGTCGAATGCGACTTCATTGAGAATCTGGTTCCTGATCGCAGTGCCCTGCTGGCCGCGGTACTGCGGCAGCCGCAATGAGTCGGGGAGGGCGCCCTG
Organism: Gemmatimonadaceae bacterium; assembly: GCA_013817545.1. Taxonomy (GTDB): domain Bacteria; phylum Gemmatimonadota; class Gemmatimonadetes; order Gemmatimonadales; family Gemmatimonadaceae; genus JACMME01. The sequence continues at coordinate 9,792 of JACDCM010000110.1, forward strand.
ACTCGGTAAGCGAACTATACCGCCGGCGAGATTGAGGAGCTGGGATCCAGCAAAGCCGTAGTAGCGCACCTGCTTGTTAATCGACGCAAGCTGGCGCTGTGCCGCCGCGGTCGCGTCCCAGGCTCCGCCGTACTTCGATCGCAAAGCTGCGTCCGCCATCACACGCTTGCGGAAATCCGATTCGAAGGCGCGCTTCCGTGCGGTGATCGCGGAATCGACGAGACCGGAGCGGTAGCCGATGGTCGCCTTGCGCGCATTCTCGATCGAGAAAATCTGATTTTCAAACTGCCGTTTGGCATCCTCGTTCCTGGCCGATAGCTCCTTCAGAATACCGATCTGGCGATCAAAGCCCGAGAGCGTAGCCGGATACTGCACATCGCGAAGAAAATCCATCTGCGAGATGGTGTTGAGTCGCCCAGTGGAACCAGGATTGCCCACGACGAACACAAGCTCACCTTCCTCAGCGCCTTTCTCGCTCCACTTGAAATAGTCTTTCGGCTGGAAGGGTGCGTCGTTCTCATAGACGCGAAGGAACGTCATGTCGAGATCGTACCGTGGGTAGGTGAAGTTGTCCGGATCGCCGCCGTAGAAGCTGATGTCCTCCTCGGGCGCCATCACCAGGCGGACGTCCAGATACCGTTTGTAGCGATACAGCGAGTAGGCTCCGCCCTGATATAGCGTGACCACCTCGCAACGCAGCCCGGTGGCCTTGACGCATTCATCAGTAACCTCGGCTATCGCTTTCGTCCGCTGCTCCACCTGCGCTCCTGAGGTCGTGCCCTTTATTTTGCTTCTTATCCGAGCGGTAACGTCCTCGAATGACTGGAGCTGGTCTGCGTACATCGCCGAGCATTTTCGCTCGTCGGCGAGCGACTGCGATACAAATCCTGTTCTCTGGTAATTCGTATCTTTCGGAGACGCCGAGCTGATACAGGCGCGTGCACAGTGGTGGTTGGTCATCACCAGGCCACGCGACGACACAAAGGACGCCGAACATCCGGGAATGCGAACCGCGGCAAGACGAACGTGATCGAGCCAGGCCTGGTCGGCGTTGAAATTGTAAGTACGCTTCCAGTAGTCGAGTGGCGGCGCATCGAAAGTCCACATCGTGCCAAACTCCTTTCCGGGCGCGGAGGTGGACGTGGCGGGAGGCGCGGCAACTTGCGCGACGGCGGGAACTGCAGCGGGCGTCAGGGTAACCAGCACGAGGGCAAACGCCGAGCCTTTTGGCAGGCGGAACGGTGATGACGGCATGATCCTCTGGAATGTTGCGGGTTGGCGTGGTGGAGTGATTCAAGCTATCGTGCCGAGGGCGGAAATGGGGAGTGGGTTGGTGGGCGAGCGGGAGGTGAGAGGCGGGAGGCGGGGGCGGCACGGTAGGGGGTGAAGCATGTACGGTGTGGGGGGAGTGGTTTCCGAAGTCCGCGGTCCGCAGTCT
>JACDCM010000006.1 GCA_013817545.1 Gemmatimonadaceae bacterium
CTTATCAAAGCCTACCAGCACCTCGGCGAAGTTCGCGGGCGATTCGACGCCTGGGTTTTCAGGATCGTCGCGAATTCGTGCAAGGACTGGCTGAAGAACATCAGGCGGTCACACGTCAGTTACGAGGAGGACGATCAACCGTCCTCGTTCTCAACGCCCGAAGAGGAGATGGATCGCAACGAGCTGCGTACTGATCTCGAGTATGCGCTGGCGCGCCTTCCCGAACCTTTGCGGGAAGCGTTCGTCATGAAGCACGTCGAGGGCCGTTCCTATGAGGAGATGGCCCTGCTGCTGGAGACGACAGTTGGCGCCCTCAAGATGCGCGTTCACCGTGCGCGCGAGGCGCTTCAGGCACTACTCGAGGAGAAGTACGCATGATAGATGAAACTCCGGAGTCGAATGCTCCCGAGAAAAAGGTCCACCGCAGGACGCCGCCGGCGACTCCCGCAGTGCAGGCCTGGCTGGACGGCGACGAGCCGCGGTCAAGTCTTATAGACACTGCCGAGAATGAGACCGCGGAGCTGTGGACGCGCATCAACAGCGAGGCTGAGCAGCTCAGGCGCCGCAGCACGCCCATTCACCTGCAACACCGCATTCTGAGCTCGCTTCCCGACTTGCCGCAGGCCGCAGTGCCAGACGAGCCATCGCGGATCAGTCCCGTCGTGCTCGCCGTCGGCGGCGTCCTTCTCCTCGCGATCGGAGCGATTATCGGAACGATGCTCGTTCGCTGAGTTGCCGGGCGGTCCGAGCGTCAGTCTCCGGGTTTCTCCTCTTCCCGGAGACTGACGTTTTTCTTTGGCGGCCTGCCCCTTGCAATCCGAATCCGCTAATGCCACATACCATGCTCACTCGAAGGGGGGGATGATGAAGCTAAGGATTCTGGTTGTCGCCGCCGGATTCGCGCTGTTGCCGGCGGTTGGAGGCGCGCAGGAAACGTCGCGCGGCCCTGAATGTCCGAAGGGTTGTCCCACTTCGGCCGGCGCTGCCGGCTTGAGCGGAGTCGAGTTTCTCGCCCTTCAACAGGAGTTGAGAGATCGCGGCTGCGGCAACTCGCGCGTACCTGGTGTGCTCGATGCAGCGACCCGCCGCGCCATTCGCACATGCGCAGGAAAACTGGGCGTCGCCAACAACGCCCGCGCGGTACTCACTGCGATGAACATTGGCTTCGGCGAGGCCGATCCGCGGCCGGCGATGCCAGTAAGCGGCTGACGCCGCGCTGAGTGTTCTAGCGCGAGCCCTCGAGGCGTAGCGTGAGCTGTTCGGGGGGAGCGAGGCGCTCGTCCAGCGCCTCCTCCCCCGTTTTGTTTCCCTCCCTCGTCTCCCCTTCCTCCCTTGTCTCCCAGACCGGGCTTTCCTCCTTCTCCCCCGGCTCTCTGTCCTCCATTGTCTCCCGCGCCCAGCCGTCCACCTTGTACTTCCGGCAGGTCTCCGCGAAGAACGCAGCGAGTCCCGCGCGGTATCGGTCGCCTGCCTGATAACTGCGCGCATAGGTATTCCGGTACCGAGCCTCGAGGTGCGGAAATTCCTGCGCGATGAACGGGAGATATCGCTCGCGCGCGGCGGACTGGAGACGCAACACGCACGCCCCCACATAGGTTGCCCCGGCCTCGGCGACGCGCTTCACGAGTGCGTCGAGATCTGATGGATTGTCAGTGATGCCGGGAAGGACGGGCATGCAGTTGATGCCTGCGTCGATTCCTGCTTCGCGCAGTCTGCCGAGCGCGCGCACTCGAGCTTCTGGTGTAGGCGATCGGGGCTCCAGCTTTCGCGCAAGGTCGCGGCGAAGTGTGATGAGTGAGATGTGAATGTTCAAATCGGAGTGCCGCCCGATGCGCGAGAGAAGGTCGATGTCGCGCGTTACGAGCGGGCTCTTGGTGATGATGCGAATCTTGAGACCGGGATGGTCTGCGAGGACTTCCAGTATCCGCCGCGTGACACGGAATCTTCGCTCCGCTGGTTGATAAGGATCTGTCGCCGAGCCGATGAGGATCGCTTCGCCGCGCAACAGCCCGAGGTGCTTGTCGCTTCCGTGACGGAGCGTGCGCGCGAGCAGCTCCGGGGCGTTGTGCTTGACGAAGATGTTGCGCTCGAATGCGAGCCACGGGGGCATCGACTCGTAATGCGCGCTGAGGCCGGTCTCCATCCGATCGTCCGAAGCCGCGCGCTCCATGACGTATCGATGCGCGTACCGAGCGTAGCAGTAGGCGCAGCCGAAGGCACAGCCGACGTAGGGATTGATTGACCAGAATCCCATCCCCGTGACTTCGGGCCCATTGAGGACATTCTTCGCGGTGGTCGCGTAGTAGTGGATGTCCTTTTGTTCGCCGAGGATGGGGAGCATACGCGAGGCGCGCTCGTATGCGTCGCCGAACAGCGGCGCCTGCGAACCCGTCTTGCCGTGACCTGACTTCCTGCTTCCAGCCATACCCGAACATAACCCGAAACCGGCGCGGGCGCGAGAATTGGCGCTATTATTTCCGCAATCCCGGCGAGAGCGACGCGGGCCCAACGAGGATGAAAGAGAATGGCCGAGCTATTATCCGACATCGCGATCCAGCGTGAGCTGGGTGGTTTGCCCGGATGGTCACGCCGTGGCGATGTGCTCACGAAGACATATCAGTTCAGGAACTTCGTGGAGGCGATGGCGTTCGTGAACCGCGTCGCCGATGCGGCCGAGGCGGCCAATCACCATCCGGACATCGACATTCGCTATTCGAAAGTCACTCTCACGCTCAGCACGCACGACGCCGGCGGCATCACCCAGAACGATCTCGACCTCGGGAAGGCGATCGAAGGACCTTAATTCCGGGCTCGTTAAGGAATCGTGCGAACATGAGCTGCGGGTGTGAACTACGGAACTAACACCGGGCTGCCGGCGGCACTCAGTTCTGCGTTTTTGCCTCCTAGTCCCGCCGCCCGCCGAGTATCCGGAGAAGGGCGAGGAAGATATTGAGCAGATCGAGATAGATCGTGACTGCGGCCGCGACGTACTCATTCGGGCCGAAGGTGTTGCGGATGCGCCAGGTGTCGAACACAAGCAGTCCGCTGAACACGAGCACGGTGATGCCTGCCAGCCAGAGATCCATCGCCGGATTGCGGAAGAAGAGATTCGCAAGTGACACGGCGATGAGGACGAACAGTCCCACCATGAAGAAGCTGCCCCACGCGCTGAAGTCGCGCCGCGAAACGAACGCGTAGGTCGTGAGTACGCCGAACGCGCCGATCGTGAGGCCCGCGGCCTGGGTGATCAGTCCCGGCTGCTGCTGTCCGTACACGTACATAATCGGCGAGATGAATACTCCCTCGACGAACGTGAAGAGGAGCACCAGGCCGATGTTGGCGGGGAACGCGTCCCTCGCCTTGAGCGCGAGAAGCAGCGGCGCGAAAGTCACCGCCATCGCGATGAACGGATGGGCGGCAACCGCCTGAAGCAGGCGCGGCTGCGACAGCGCGAACATCGCGCCCGCGATGGTGAAGAGAACGCTGACAAAAACCAGCGAGTAAGTCCGCCGAACGAGCGTGGCGCGCTCGGCGCCGGTACGGACAATAGTGCCAGCGGGGAGGGAGATTCCCATCGATTCTACTCCGGTTTGGAATTGCAGGACTGATTATACACCATGGGCGGCGCGAGGGTGCGCGCAGGCCCCGACGGGCGACCGATTCCTCGGTGGGCCGGCTGCCACCATGTTTCTCGCATGAGCACCGCCAGGATTCTTGTCATCGACGACGAGCCGCAGATTCGGCGAGTCGTGAGGCACGCGCTCGAGGGCGAGGCGGACCGGATTATCGAGGCGGCGACGGGCCGGGAAGGAATCGACGCGGCGGCTGCGGAACGCCCGGACCTGATAGTGCTCGACCTCGGATTGCCGGACATGGCGGGGGCCGACGTATGCACGGACATTCGCGGTTGGTCGACTGTGCCGATCCTCGTGCTCTCGGCCCGGCATTCCGACCACGAGAAGGCGGCACTGCTCGACTCGGGCGCCGACGATTACATGACTAAGCCGTTCAGCACGATTGAGCTCCAGGCCCGGGTTCGCGCCCAGCTTCGGCGAAGGCTCGCATCGCAACAAGGCGAGCTCGAGACGCGGATCCTGGCTGACGGCATCGTCATCGATCTCGTGCGGCGTAGAGTGGAGCGTGACGATGAGGCCGTGCATCTCACTCCGATAGAATGGGAGCTTCTTCGCGTGCTCGCGGTCAACGCAGGCCGGACACTGACGCATCAGCAGTTGTTCCGCGAAGTGTGGGCGCGGGCGCACGGCGATCCGCAGCAGAATCTGCGGGTGCACGTCGCGAGTCTGCGGCGCAAGCTCGAGCGCGATCCGGTTCGGCCGCGCGTGCTGATAACCGAGCCCGGCGTAGGGTATCGGTTCGAGCGCGAACGGTAGCGGCGGGCGCGCGGTGAGTCACCAGCAGCCGTTGGTTCGTGTTACGTCGGGCGAGCGTTCGCGACTCGAGTGGGTGATGTGGGCGATCGCGATCGCGCTCGTGACCGCGGCCATGGTGGCGGTTCGCGAGTCGCTCGACAAGGCTCACGTCGCACTCATTTATCTGCTGGTCGTGCTCGGCGGCAGCGCGCGGGGCGGCCGCGTGCCCGGGATCTTTCTTGCGGTCACCGGTTTTCTCTGCTTCAACTTCTTCTTCCTGCCGCCGTTCCATACGCTGGCGGTGGCGGAGCCGTTGGACTGGCTCGTTCTCGCCGCGTTTCTTCTGACAGCCATTGTTGCCGCGCATCTTCTCGCGCGGGCGCAGATCGAAGCGGATGCCTCCCGACAGCGCGCTGCGGAAATTGACCGGCTGGCGGCACTGCGCCAGGCGGATGAGCTGAAGGACGCGGTGCTGGCCTCAGTGTCGCACGATCTTCGCACTCCACTCACGACGATCAAAGCTCTCGCTCACGACATCGGACAGGAGGGCGATGAGCGCGCCGTCATCATCGAGGAGGAAGCCGACCGGCTCAACCGGTTCGTCGCCAACCTGCTCGACTTGTCGCGTCTGAACGCGGGTGCGCTCGTGACCAAACCCGAGGTGAATGCGGCCGAGGATCTGATTGGTGCCGCGCTCCAACGGGTGGGCGGGCCGGCGCTGGGGCGGCAAATCCACGCGTCTCTCGACCCCAGCGAGCCCCTGCTGCTCGGGCGATTCGACTTCGTGCATTCGCTTCGGATACTCTCGAATCTCATCGAGAACGCGCTCAAGTACTCGCCTTCCGATGCCGTCGTGGATGTCATCGCGCGCCGCCGCGGCGATCATCTCGAGCTCATCGTTGCCGACAGGGGCCAGGGAGTTCGCGACGGCGAGCGCGAGCGGATCTTCGATCCGTTCTACAGACCGGCGACGGCGCCCTCCGACGCGGGGAGTGCCGGGCTCGGACTTTCCATCGCCCGCCGGCTCGCGGAAGCACAGGGCGGCACAGTGACATGCGAGCCTCGCGAAGACGGTCCGGGAAGCCGCTTCATCCTTCGCGTTCCCGCCGCTGATGCTGCCGATCTGAACTGATGGACTGAGGTGGCAGCCAATCCTTTGTGAGATCTTAACGGCCCCGTTGCCAGTCTTTGTGCGGTCTTAACGCCGTTGCCGGTAGCATGAAGGTGCTCCGGCAGTGGCGTTTCTCGTTGCGTTCTCTGCGTCGCGTGAGCGCTCTGCGCTTCCTCATTCGATTCGATGGCCGCAAACGACACCGAGCCCCACTATCAGCACGCGGATTCCGATCCACGGGGACGCCGGCTCGCGGTATTGACGCTCACCGCGATCGGCGTTGTGTACGGCGACATCGGCACGAGCCCGCTCTACACCGTTCGCGAAGCGTTCTCCCCCCAGCACGGCATCGCGCCCACACCCGCGAACGTCTACGGAATTCTCTCGCTAATCTTCTGGTCGCTGATCGTTGTCGTCGCGATCAAGTACCTCGTGTTCATTCTGCGCGCGGACAACCGCGGGGAAGGCGGCGTGCTCGCGATGCTGGCGCTGGTGCTTCAGCGACAGCAGAGGAGCGGCGAGCGGCGAGCCCGCGCGATCCTGATTCTGCTCGGAGTCTTCGGCACCGCGCTTCTCTACGGCGACGGGATCATCACGCCGGCTATCTCCGTACTCGGCGCCATCGAGGGCCTGGAGGTCGTCGCCCCGGCGCTCGACCGTTTCGTTGTAGCGCTGACCGTCGGGATACTGTTCCTGCTTTTCATGGTCCAGAAGAGTGGGACTTCGCGAATCGGGAAAGCGTTCGGGCCCGTCACGCTCGTCTGGTTCGTGACCATCGGAATGCTCGGAGGTGCCGAGATCGCGAGGCATCCGGGGATTCTTGCGGCGGCGAACCCTTGGTTCGGCGTACGATTCTTCATCGCGCACGGCTTCATTGCCTTCGTGGCGCTCGGCGCCGTCTTTCTCGCGGTGACCGGGGCGGAGGCGCTATACGCCGACATGGGACATTTCGGCAGGAAGCCGATCAGGCTGGCGTTCTTCGTGCTTGTGCTGCCCGCGCTTCTGCTCAACTACTTCGGTCAGGGAGCGCTGCTGCTTCGGGAGCCGGCCGCGATAGCCAATCCGTTCTACCTGCTCGCGCCGCGCTGGTTTCTCTACCCGCTGCTCGTCATCGCGACAGCGGCCGCCGTGGTGGCATCGCAGGCGCTCATCTCGGGCGCATTCTCGCTGGCGCAGCAGTCCGTGCAGCTCGGCTATTTCCCGCGCGTTACCATCGTGCATACGTCGAAGCGCGAGTACGGGCAGATCTACGTGCCTGAGGTGAACACCGCACTGATGGTGGGCACGCTGTTGATTGTGCTCGCCTTCCGCTCGTCGGGCGCGCTCGGCGCGGCGTACGGAATCGCCGTTACGGGTACGATGGCGATAACGACGATCTTCTTCGCGGTGATTGCGCGCACGCGATGGAACTGGCCACTCTGGAGAGTCATCGCGCTGGCCGCGTTCTTCCTCTCGTTCGACCTCGCCTTCCTCGGCGCCAACGCCCTCAAGATTCAGCACGGAGGATGGGTTCCTCTCGTCATGGCCGTCGGAATCGTCACCGTGATGACCACTTGGAAGGCTGGTCGCGCAATCCTCACCGGTGTCATGCGTCAGACCAGCCTTCCGCTCGATCTGCTGCTCGCGGACATTGGGAGGAATCCACCGCATCGTGTCTCGGGCACCGCTGTGTTCATGACGTCCGACACATATGGTGCGCCGGTCGTGCTGTTGCATCACATCAAGCACAACAGGGCGCTTCACCGGCAGGTGGTTCTGCTGTCGGTGATCTCCGCCGACGTGCCGTACGTTGAGGAGGAAGGCCGCGTCAGCGTCACAGCGCTCGAGCACGACTTCTACCGCGTGACGGCGAAGTATGGCTTCATGGAGACCCCCAACGTTCCGCATGTGCTGCGCCTCTGCGAGAAACACGGTTTGAAGGCGCAGCCTGGGGTTACGAGCTACTACCTCGGCCGTGAGCGGCTGGTCGTGACGAGCAGGGCCGGGATGATGCGATGGCGGAAGAAATTGTTCGTTTTCCTGATGAGGAACGCGTTGTCGGCGACTCAGTACTTCGGTCTGCCGCTCAACCGCGTGGTGGAGCTGGGAGCTCAGGTGGAGCTGTAGACACCGTTTTCTGCCGGCTAGGTGTCCAGCCACTGAATTCTGTCGAGCAGCAACGGAAGTCCGGTGATCGTCTCGAGATAGTGGCGGGGCGCTGACGGCTCGAGCTGTTCCTTAGTGAATGGTCCCCAGAGTGCCGCGACTGAGACTACCCCGGCCGCGTTGCCGGAAGCGATATCATGCGGGGAGTCACCCACGAAGACTGCTTCATCTGGCTCGTAGCCGAGCTCCTGGAGGGCGAGGCGGACAGGGAAGGGGTCGGGCTTGTGGATGAGGCAGGAATCCTGGCCGATCTTTGTGCCCATGAAACGGTCGAGGCGAAGATAGGAGAGCGCCCGGTCCATCATCTCGTTGCTCTTGCTGGTCACCACGCCCATCGGGTGGCCGAGTCGCTCCAGCTCCGCGAGAGTGTCTTCGACGCCCGCGTACTCGCGCATGAGTCGGTCGTGGTGCTCACGCTGAAAGACGCGATACCGGCTGCGCAACTGCTCCACCTCCTCGTCGGTGTCCACGTAGTCGCGGATCTGGGCCTGGAGGGGAGTGCCGAGTCCGGCGATCCACTGCGCGTCGGTGGGCCGCCGGTCACGTCCGTCGAAAGCGTGCCGGGCGGACTCGAGCAGGAGCTCGATGGAGTCCACCAGCGTTCCGTCGAGATCGAACAGGACCGCGTAGGGGCGCTGATTCGGCATGGTGGCAAAACTAACCCGGGCGTTGGCGAACCAGGGCCATTCTTCCTATTGTAATGGTAGGGACCAGCTCGCCCGCATCTCCATTGATTCCCAGATCCGGTTTGGAAAACTGTGTGTGCGCGGGACGCGCATCACCGTGGGTGAAGTCCTGGGCTACCTCGCCGCTGGGGGCACCGAGCGCGAGCTCTTCCTTGACTTCCCACAGCTGACGCACGAGGACGTGCTGGCGTGCCTCGGCTTCGCCGCAGAGCGCGAGCGTCGGCTACAGGCGATTCCCGCAGCGTAGTGGCCGTTCGGCTGTTGCTGGACGAGAATCTTTCCGAGCGTCTGCTGTCCAGCCTCCTCGCGGAGTTTCCCGGATCATCCCACGTCCGCGTGATGGGCAAAGGTGGGGCGCCAGATACCGCGATAACGCGGATGCCATCGGGAAGTTCGCCCAACACGAAGACGCGACCTTCCTTGCGCTTGGGTTCGGTGGGCGGGCTGGCTAACGCGCAAAGCAGTAGCGACGACCCCTGCCAGCCATGATATTACGAAGACGATGTCCAGCACTCCGCGCGCAGCGTTCAAGCGTCTCTTCGACGAGACGGGAACCGTCGATCAGGTCGGAATCGAGGAGCGCGTCGCCAAGTTTCAGACGCGCAGCATCAAGAAGAAATCCAAGCTGTGGGGGCTGACGACCGCTGTCTCGATGGTGGACCTCACGACCCTCGAAGGCAAGGACACGCCCGGCAAGGTGGCGTCGCTCTGCCAGAAGGCGCGGCGGCCCAGCGACGATCCAGAGGTGCCGCAGGTGGCGGCGGTGTGCATTTATCCCTCGATGGTGAAGCACGCGCGGAAGTGGCTATCGGACACTCCGATCAGGATCGCGTCCGTAGCGACCGGATTTCCCTCGGGACAGAGCCCGATCCGGCTGCGGCTTGCCGAGGTGAAGCAGGCGGTGTCGGATGGCGCCGACGAGGTCGACATGGTGATCAACCGCGGTGCTTTTCTCGCGGGTGAGTTCCAGTCGGTGCAGGACGAGATCGCAGCGGTCGTCGAAGCCTGCGGCGATGCGACTTTGAAAGTCATTCTCGAAGTGGCGGAGCTCGAGAGCTACGACAAGATCCGCGCTGCGTCGTTCATCGCGATGCGCGTGATTCGCGAGGGCGACTTCATCAAGACCAGCACCGGCAAGGCGTCCGGGAGCGCGACTCTTGGGAATACGCAGGTGATGCTCGAGGCGATCCGGGATTTCTACATGGAGACCGGTACCGCGATCGGGATGAAGCCGGCGGGTGGCATCAAGACCGCCAAGCAGGCGCTGCATTACCTCGTCGCTGTGAAGGAGACGCTCGGCGACGCGTGGCTGAATTCCAGTCGTTATCGGTTCGGAGCGAGCTCGCTTCTGAACGATCTCCTGAGACAGATCGAGAAGGAGAAGACCGGCGCGTATCAGGCGCCGTACTATTTCACTGAATCGGCGGAGAGCTACTGATGGCCAACACGAAAGCGGTAGCGAAGCCCGCGGCCGACAAGGGGCTGCCCGCGCGGCAGAAGAACGGCTCGAGGCATGGAAGCCGCGCGCCGATTCCGCAGCTCATCTTCGGCGACCTGTGGGAATTCGATCCGTCGCCCGAGACCGCCGATCCGAAGATTAAGCCGCAGTACGAGCTCTACATCGGCGGGAAGTTCGTCGAGCCTGGCTCAGGAAAGTATTTCGACTCCATCAATCCGGCGACCGAGAAGGTCGTGTCGCGAATCGCGCTCGCTAATGCGGACGACGTTGATGCCGCATACCAGGCGGCGAGGAAAGCGTACGACAGCGTCTGGTCGAAGATGCCGGGGAAGGAGCGCGGCAAGTATCTGTATCGCATCGCGCGTCTCATTCAGGATCGCGCGCGTGAGTTCGCGGTTGCCGAGACCATCGATGGCGGGAAGCCGATCAAGGAGTCGCGCGACTTCGACGTGCCGATGGTGGCTGCGCACTTCTTCTATCACGCCGGCTGGGCGGACAAGATCGGATACGCCATTCCCGGCGTGGAAGTACGTCCGCTCGGTGTAGTAGGGCAGGTGATTCCGTGGAATTTCCCGTTGCTGATGCTTGCGTGGAAGATTGCGCCCGCGTTGGCGATGGGAAACACCGTGGTTTTGAAACCCGCCGAGACGACTTCTGTCACGGCTTTGAAGCTTGGCGAGCTTTTCAATGAAGCGGAGCTGCCGCCCGGTGTGGTGAATTTCGTGACTGGCGCCGGGGAGACCGGCGCGGCGGTGATGGGGCATCCTTTGGCGGCAAAGGTCGCATTCACCGGTTCGACCGAAGTTGGAAAGCGCATCATGCGCCAGGTTGCCGGTAGCGACAAGAAGATGACGATGGAGCTTGGCGGAAAGGCCGCGAACATCGTGTTCGACGATTCGCCGGTGGATCAGGCGGTTGAAGGAGTGATCAACGGCATCTTCTTCAATCAGGGCCACGTGTGCTGCGCGGGTTCTCGGTTACTGGTACAGGAGTCCATTTACGAGCAGTTCGTTGCGAAGCTGCGTAATCGCATCGATGTGTTGAGAGTGGGGAATCCTCTCGACAAGAACACCGACGTCGGCGCCATCAACTCGAAGCCTCAGCTCGAGAGAATCACCGAGCTCGTCGAGTCGGGAGTCACGGGTGGCGCGCAGATGTACCAGTCGCCGGCGTGCCGGCTGCCGGGTAACGGGTTCTGGTTCAAGCCGACCATCTTCACCGGTGTTACGCAGAGCCATCGCATCGCGCAGGAGGAGATCTTCGGGCCCGTTCTTTCCGTGTTGACCTTCAGGACTTTGGAAGAAGCCGTCGAGAAGGCCAACAACACCATGTACGGCTTGTCGGCGGGTGTGTGGACCGACAAGGGTTCGCGGATTCTCAAGATGAGCACCGAGCTCAAGGCCGGTGTGGTGTGGGCGAACACGTTCAACAAGTTCGATCCGTCGTCGCCGTTCGGCGGATACAAAGAGTCTGGCTTCGGTCGCGAGGGCGGGCGGCAGGGGCTGCTCGACTACGCGAAGATCGTCTGATGGGATCGTCTCGACTGCCGATTACCAAAACGCCCAAGGTTTACGTGGGTGGTGCGTTCATTCGCTCTGAGAGCGGGCGGACGTTTTCCATTTTCGAAGACGGTAAGAAGGATGGGAAGTTCTTCGCGAACATTCCCCAGTGCACGCGGAAGGATATTCGCAATGCGGTAGAGGCCGCCGCGAAGGCGGGGCCTGACTGGGCTCGGCGCACACCCTATAATCGCGGGCAGATTCTGTATCGGCTTGGCGAGATGTTAGAGGCGCGTGCTCCGGAGATGGCCGAGGCTCTTGGTGCCGGCGGTACCTCTCGCGGAGATGCAGAGAAGGAAGTTGCTACGTCGGTCGATCGGTTGATCTATTTCGCTGGCTGGGCGGACAAGTACGCGCAGGTTGTGGGGAATACCAACCCTGTTGCGGGGCCGTTCTTCAACTTCACGGTGCCGGAGCCGATGGGGATCATCGGTGTCATCGCATCAGATTCGGATCCCCTGCTTGGGCTGATCAGTCAGATTGCGCCGGTGATTGTCAGTGGCAATACCGTAATTGCATTGGCTTCTGAGGCGCAGCCGTATCCTGCGGTCGTGCTCGGTGAGATGCTCGCGACGTCGGATCTGCCTGGTGGTGTTGTGAATCTGCTCACTGGGTTTAGACGCGAGTTGTTACCTACCTTCGCAACACATACGCACATTCGCGGCGTCAGCGCTGTCGTTGGAGCGGAGGAGCGGAAGGAGCTCGCACTCGGGGCGGCCGATTCAGTTAAGCGGGTGAAGACGAGGAAGGCGGAGGAGAAGCTCGACTGGTACTCCGAGAAGTCGCAGGGCGTCTACGACATCAAGGACTTCATTGAGTTCAAGACGACTTGGCATCCTATCGGCGTGTAGTACTGCAACAATTTGCTTATGCTCGGAGCATTCAGCGGTAGCGCTGCCAGAGTCCGCCGCCATCGTTTGCCTATACTCGTAATCTGATACTCTACTGTATCACGCTAATGGGGTCGAAGCGGCCTTAACAAACACTCGCAAGATAAGGCAATGGAACTGACGGCCAGGATTGAGCGGTATCGAGCCATCGAGTCTGCGCGCGGAAGGCCGCTGATAGTCTACGCGACAAGTACTCGCCAGGGTCTTCGTGCCATGATGGCGGGCGACGCGGTTCGTGAGTTCATCGATCAAATTGACGCGATTGCAGAATCTAGCAGTGTCGACGTCTTGATTCATAGCACCGGCGGAGATCCGCTGGCGGCGTGGAAGCTGATGTCGTTGCTGCGAGAAAGGTTCGAAACGGTTGCAGTCTTGGTCCCATTCATGGCGTTCAGTGCAGCGACAATTTTTGCGCTCGGAGCGGATGAGGTCGTAATGCATCCGCACGCGTCGCTGGGTCCCATTGATCCGCAAATCACAATCACTCAAGCCGACGGGAGTCAGCGAAGTTTCGCTTTCGAAGATGTGGGAGCCTTTCTTCGTTTTCTTAACAACGAAGTTGGGCTCACAGAGCAGGCAACGGTTTCCGCAGTAATCGATAAGCTCTTCTCGGTAGTCGACCCGGTACACGTTGGAGCTGCCAAGCGAGCGAGCGAGCTTTCCACGGAAGTGGGTGAGAGGCTGTTGCAGATGCACATGACCTCCGATGAGGAAAAGGCTCAGGCCAAGGTCATCGCGGAAAGGCTGAACAAGAAGTTCTTCGCGCATGCGGATGCCGTTTCAAGATCGAGAGCGCGCGAACTCCAGCTCAAGATTGCCGATAACAATCCCCAGTTGGAGCGTTTGATCTGGGAGGCATTTTGCGGCGTTGAGAGCTATATGGAACTAAGGAAGCCTTTCATTCCCATGCATCATTTCTTACAGAATGGAGGTGCACCCGTGGCAACAGCTGCTGCACCGCTTGTACTTCCGCTAAACGCTCCTCAAGATGTTCAAAACAATCTCTGGAACCATGTTGCTCAGCAAGCGTTGGCCGGAATGGCCGCGCCCGGTATCGAAGTCGCCTACACGCTCGTCAATGGTCTGATCGAGAGTCCCCGGGCAGCATCTGAAAACCGTACAATTGGCAAGATGTCTGCAGCAAGGGTTGGCGGGGGCGAAATTCAACTGTCCGCAGTGGACTCGTCGATCGAATGGGCGAAGGTAGATATGCCCGAAGAGAAGCCGTAGACGAATCCTTCTTCTATACTTGCGGATCAACTCATTCGATTCAATTTTAGAGATCTAATGGCGAGAATAGTGATAGGCCGGCCCATAGCGACGCAGCACAAGACGCCCTCTGAAGTGTTTCGCACCTCGCCGTTCGAATTTGCGGAAACCGCAAAAGGGTCATTTCAAATTCTGCGCGCCGGAAAGGCTCAACCTTCGGGTTCGCCGACGAACTCGCTCAGTAAGCGCACTATCGTCATTGCAACGACTGAATCTCCCTTCCAGAAGTAATCTGTGCGGAGCAATGACGTGATGGGAGTGTCGCGTCGCCCTCCTTGTCAGAATGCGGGCTCGACCAAGTCAGCCCCCGCAACGGTTCGGGCTCTGTGCGACGAGAGATCGAAGACGCCGCTCCGGCTAACGCACGGTGTTTTGGCACCCAGACCGCATCGAGCTGGCGCTCCGATCAGTTTGACTGCAAACTCTCTCAAGAGCTAGATACAAGGCTGACTGTCATCTGATCACTGAGCCACGGCTCCAACTCCGTTCTGCACGGGCGCCACTCCTATGTCGCAGGAGGTTTGCTCTGTCACAAAAACTCCCGGAGGACTTTGCCCGCGTCCTCGAGAAGCTGTTGCTAGAATTGCGCAGACGCGACTCACCGGCACTGCGCACGCACGCCGAAAGGGTCCAAGGACAACACGCGAAGACCAGCGAGGATGTCGATAGAATTGAGTTCTTGCTCGGCCGGAACTTGACCCGCGGCGAGGTTGTTTCCGACAGTAGTCGTGTCGGAGATCCGCCTGAGCCGCCGCTATGCTGAGCCCTGTAGTGTTAATGCCGTTGTTCTCCAATCCTTGGGACATAGCCTAAAGCTCGAACAATCCCCATCGTAGCTTCGTGTACGTCGTGAAGTTGCTGAGGCATGAGCTTAAATGCCTCTCGAGCGAGCAACAAGAAAAGTGGAATTACATCGTGCCCCGACTTGTCCGCGAGCAGTGCTCGAAGGAGGAGTACGGTTGCTTCTCGCAGCGACACAGATACAATGGGGGTCAGCCCGATTGCCCTCAGCGCGGCCACGGCGACGCCTACCGAGGAACTAACATCTAATTCTGGATCGGCAAGCCGGGAAATCACCGACTGAGCTGTCCTTCGATCCTTTCTAAATGCGGTTAACACGGTCTGCGGACGAATCGGAATAAAGTAGTGCTTCAGCAGAATCAGTTGGATCGTATCTTCCTCGTGATCTTGGTTGCTAACCTCGCCTCTTTCAAGAAGAGCTGTCGAAAAAGCTGCGGTAGAAAACGACTGTACGCCGAATTCCGCCTTTGCGACGCTACGTAGGCCCCAATCATCCGCGAATAAGGGCGTAGATTCTGCGCGCGCAATCGCAACAGCATCGAAGGAGCTCGAGCCGAGCAAATTCTCGCGCCACTCCTGATCCCTTGCTTTTAGGGCCGATAACGGCCGTCTCAACACGGTTCCGCGAGACTCCAAGTTGGCGCTAGCATTTTGGAGCTTGAGAAGCCAAGGAGCAGCCTCTCCTGGCTTGATTTCGCTGATGCCAAAGCCACCGTCGGTTTCAAACATTCCTATTCGGCCTTTCTCGACTAGCGTAGAGTATTCATCGATCTCGGCATGTAGTTCCTCTAGTAGGCTAGCGGGAACCAACACCTCATGATCCGCGAGGATCCTGTCGAGCCGTCCGATAGTGAGCATTGTCGCAAACGATTGGCGTGTAATCACCAGCCGCGAACTTTCCTGCGCAATCCGAACGCTTTCGGCAAACTCAGCGGTATGGGGCGGGTCGGTGAAAACGTAGCGATTTGGGGCTGAAGCGATCGCGCCAATCGTCTGTCCTAGCGGCCGTTTCAGAGCAACAGCTACAAGGCAGATAGGAAGGCGTTTAGCATCGTACTCGCCCCAAATTCTGTCGCTGTAATCGCTACTCGCACGCAAGGTGGCCAATAGGGGCGCCAACGTCTCAAGTGTAGGTTTCTCGCCAACATCGTACTGTTGGATAAATGGAGTGTCAGGAAAGCGCCCCTCAAACTCCGTGATGTGTCGGCGAAAGACCTGAACAATCGCTGGCAGAATTTCGTCAACTCTGTAGTGGCGTTCGTTCCAGCGGCCCGGGTTTCGAATTATCACGTCGCCACGTTTCTTCCCGACGGTATCCTGCACCACTGCGTCTGACACCAAGTATTCGTTCTTGCCGGCTTCAACGGGTGGCGACGCATAGATGAAATACTCGATGGGCGCCGCTCTGTCAGGGACCAGTCGTACCCAAGAGTCCGGAGTAACGGCGGTAAGGCCCTCGGCTTCCTGCGCTTCGTTCACATCACCGTGACCGCGGTGATCCAAACTGGCATTGTCCGCTGGGACATCGGATTCGGTCGCTAATACGATCACGAAGTTCATGATCATGCGCTTGTCATCAGGTTTGTACCGGAGTGCTTTGAAGGCTTGGGAAGCCGCGTTGGCTTTGGCTTTGGTCGCCTGAAATAGATTTGCGAGCTGCATCCTTTCTTCAGGGGTCAAGTCGTCGCGGCCGGCCAGTTTGCTCAACAAGGGGAGTGCCGAGTCTTCCCTTCGGATGCTCAGGTACGCAGACGCGAGTAGCAGTTGTGACTCGATGTCCTGTTCTTCGTCGGCGAGCGGCTGGACGTAGTGAATAACTTTGAAATAGTCCTCTTGACGCCAAGCAATGTCGACCGCCATGCGCAAAGCCCAATGGGGAAGACTCGCGATGCCGCCCTCCCCTTCGGTTTCCGAGCCCTCAATTAGTGACAAGACCTTCTCATAGGACTCCGCTCTCATTAGGGCACGCAAATACGAATGGAACCCGCGGTGATGATAGTGACCTGATCCGACTTCCTCGTAAACAGCAACTGACGCGGCGAAGTCTTTAGCCGCATAGAACGCAGACGCCAGCTCAAGAAGGATGTCAGTTCGTTCGCTCTTGGTGGTAGCGGTCTTCTCGGCTCGTCGGTACGCCGCAACGCCTTGCTCAGTATTTGCGCGATCAAACGCAATGCGGCCTTCTAGAACGGCTCGGAAGGACTCCGATCCAGAATCGGACGCCCGCCGCAACGCTTTCTCGGCTAGATCAGGAGCCGCAATCCGCGTGGTAAGTTCGGCTATGTTGAGACAGATGCTCAAGCTGCTACGGTCTGTCTTAGGCTCAAGATGATCCAAGGCCGCTTCTAGATCCCGCCGCGCGGCCAAGTGTTGCTCAGCTCCGATGCTAACATGCGCCCGAAGCACAAGCAGAATGGGACTGCCCCGAACTACTTCATCGCTAAGCAACGCAAGCCCACCCGCGTAATCCCCGCTCTCCTCCAGCACGTTGACCTTCCTTCGAAGAAGGTTTGGATTGAAGGGAGCAATGGCCTCTACGCGCGCATAATCAGCGCTCGCATCCGAGTTTTTTCCCATTGCCTCAAGGATCGCAGCGCGGGCGACCAACGAATCAACAAGATGATTGTCTAATTCCGTATCTTCCAGTCGCTCTATGGCAGCCGACCCCGCCCGGTCGGCCGAAAGGAGTCGTGCCGCGTGGTCCGAAGGATTTCGCGCTAATAGGACGGCATTCGCGAATGCCGTTGCACGCAAGGCGAATAGCTGGCCACCACGGCGGCCTTCGGAAACCAGCTTCGTAGCGATGTCCGCTGCCTTGTCCCACTCCTCTTGCTGCATTGCGACAGCGACTTGCGCCTCTCGCAACTCGGGTGTGTCGGCAATTTCAGAAGGTATCGATATGGGTTCCAGGTGACCAGAAAACTCTAGCTGGGCGGCTAGGGCCCACGCGTTAGGGCGAGCCGGGCGGATGAGCAGAACAGGCTCGATTGTCGCGGCGGCGCTCTCCGACTGGTCGGACGAAAGGAAAGTACTCGCCAGGTTGGTCGTAGTGTCCGACCAGTTAACTCCCGGCTCTTCGTCTCGGGCTGAAGCACCTGCTGCAGGCGGTGGCAGGTATTCCAAGGCACGCTCGAAATACTTTATCGCCACAAGAGGTTGATGGTTCTGATGGAATGCCACGCCGAGGCTGTTATTTAAGCGGGCGCGAACTCGCGGGCCTACAGCCTTCCCGCGCAACTCTTTTTCTAGTTCCTCAACCACTCCTTTCGCTGTCCTCGGACGATCCTGTTTGAACAAATCCCTTATGTGATCAAGTCGTAACTCCCATCTCGCATCAGGACCGACGGGGCCGAGGGCAAATTGCCTCGATCGCAAGAGGGTGGCGACTGCGGTCCGCGTGATTTGGCCGCCCTTACAGATTCGAACACCCTCCGCCACGAGGGTGTCCCAGGCGCTTTCTGCGTCTTCCCGATTCTCCAAAACCAAGCGGAGGTTAGCGATAGCCGCCTGCGTACCACTCGAACCTAGACTCTCAAAATCCAGCGCGATCACACGCAACCGCCGAAGCAGCACGTCCGCACTATCCAGCTTTTCAAGGATGCCTCGCGTGATGTGTCGTAAGTCAGATCTGCCCTGACGGAATCGAATCACGTCACTCGCGAACGTGTCGGCTACCTCCGGGCTCGATCCCCCTCCAACTAGGAGAACAATCTCCTCAGTGGTTTTCGCCCCGGCCGACCTGGCAGCTATTTCCGTCAGCGTTTCCAATAGTGCCTTCGGCCCTGAGAGACTTCGTTTCGCTTGGACTTCAATTACCGGTAGACCGTCGCAGAGCATAACTCGGAGATCGTCGCCGGTACCACCTGTCTCTCCCGAAAGAGTCTGTGGTCGGTCGTCTTGCAGTTCAAGCCAGTTGAGTCTGGACTCTGCAATCATATGAGCCATTACCGCTGCAGCAGCCGATGCCTGAAACGAAGCGCCTGTAAAAACTGATCGCCCCCCCACTCGCAGCCTCCCTTGGTCGGATAAACGTCTGGCTAAAGGTAAGTCGCGGTGGCGCTGCGGAGTTGGCAGGCACTCGGGCAAGGCGATTGCCGAAATCGCGCGCAGTGGTGCGGCGACGTGATTAGTATCTGCCGCCTGACGAAATTCGTTGCTGCCGCGCATTTTCCGGATGCGACATTGTCGCAATCGTGGTAACGGCTTGCATCTGAACTAAGGCAGTTACATGACCACAATCAATGGCGTCCGATATGCCAACAGCGTCTGACGTGCGCGCCGCCGTCTCGGAGTTTAAGCACTTATTCCGTCGATGCAGGAACCGGAGTGGCACACGCATCCAAATGAAGCGATTAAGGGGCGCGGAGCGGCGAGACGTATGCGCTGGGCGAATGCTGCCGGCATATACGCTTTTTTTAGCGGGACGGGGAGCTCCGATACATCGGACGGGCACTCTCTGGAGTCGGACTCGCGTCCCGTGTACCCGATCACCTAAAGGCGTCGTGCCGTGGCCGCGAGGACTGGGACAAGGTCCTCGACGACATGAGGCGGTGGTCGAAATCTGTGCATTATCGGCGGAGGACAGTGTATGGGTACCGTCGCTTGAATTATTCCTCCGCGAGAGGTTCACCGGTCTAGTGAATCGCCGCCGCAGCTGATTAGGTAAGAGTGCAATGTTGGCCACCAACGGCAGCTAACCGCTGAAGAGTTTTAGAGAAATAGGGTGACATCTTATAGAGAACTCACAAGCCGGTCCGTTTCGTAGGTACGACGAGACCGGAGACTGCCTCCCATTCCCTTGAGAAGCTCCGGTTTCCCCCCGAAACCCTCGTATGCTCACGGAGGACTGCCTCCATCAGATACAGCACGGGAAATGCCATTTATGGTTGGTGTCTATTAAGGATTTCATCGAGTTCAGGACGACTTGGCATCCGATAGGGGTCTGACGCCTCAGATTGCGTGGCATTCCCCCGCAAGAACGCTTACTTTTATCACTGTAAGCCGTCCACGACATGACGGCCACCGGCAAAAAGGTTCCTCCCCAGCAACAAGAGCCCATGGGGCTCTTCCCCAAAAGGGATAGCTGGGGAGGTCGCATTTTATACCTCTTCAGTAGAACTCTTCGGAGTCGGGCGAATCGTACACGCGGGTTTCGCCCCTTATCATTGATTGGATGGTCGAGTATGGGCGCATCTCCCCATTAGACCATTTCTTGTAGATGGCCCACATGAAATAATCCGCGGCCTGAAGGCACATGTGTGCGGAGCTCGACTGGTGGACAACTGTGAATGGCCGATCTCCCAAGGCAGCTCTGACACGTTGCTTGAAGGCCTTGGCAACGGCCTGGCGCTTCTTTGCCACCGGAATGTTGTCGGTGATGAGAACAATCCGGCCGCAACCGGGAAAGCGCTTGAGCACCTCGTCAATCAGGTAGCCGACGAAGTAGACGTAGAATTTCTCGATTGGATAGAAACGAGGCGGCACCCTCCGCTTGTCTATGATGATCGAGTCGAACTCCAGGCGGTCGACGACTCGCAGTATTTCGAAGACGCGGTTCCGGATCGGCTGCTTGTCTTCAGTCGCATGGAATCGCTCAATTTCGATACCTTCTTCGAGCAGGTCATACCGCAATTCCGAAAGCGGAACCAGGAGCGAGCTCGGAGATCGAGTGGCAAGGCACCCGAATCCGTAGAATTCGGTTCCGTTCTTGGAGAAGTCCAGATTCCCGGTTTCGTCAAGGAAAAGAAAAAGCGTTGGTGAGCGGCGACGAGTCCCGCAAATCCGGCCGAGAACCGCGTTGAGTATTGACATTGGCCTGCTATATAACAAATATATCAGATATGTCAAAAGCCAATATCCCAGCGACGCTCCGCGGAATTCGAGGAAACTTGAATCTTACACAGGAACGGCTCGCCGAGCGCCTCGGAGTTTCGTTCGCCACTGTGAACCGGTGGGAAGGAGGTGCAACGAAACCTCAGAAGGCAGCGCTCGAAACAATAATTGCGCTAGCGGGCGAAGCTGGGGTCGAGACGGACGCTACCGCTGAGGATCACGCAACGGCCGCAGCGCAGGTAACGCGTCGACGAAGTGCCCGGCGGTCGGCAACCCCTTCGACCAAGTCCATGGAGCAGATGCTATGGGACGCAGCCTGTTCCATCCGCGGCGAAAAAGACGCTGCGAAGTTCAAGGACTATCTGCTGCCGCTCCTATTCCTGAAGCGCTTGTCCGATGTGTTCGACGACGAAATTCATCGTCTCGCCGAAGAATATGGCGACCCTGGGACGGCCTTGGAGATCGCCGAAGAAGATCACGAGCTTCTTCGATTCTATCTGCCGCCAGAGTCGCGGTGGGCGATCATCAGCGGCCGCCAGCAATATGAATGGCCGAACGATGAACATGGTCGCAGCACGAGGCCAAAGGATATCGGCGAGCATTTGACCAAGGCGGTTCGCGCCGTTGTGCGACAGAATCCATCGCTTTCGGGCGTCATCGACGTTGTCGACTTTGCGGCCGAGCGAAACGGTGAGCGCGACATCAACCCTGCGAAACTCGCCCAGGTTGTGGAAACGTTTTCGGACTCGCGCTATCGTCTCGGTCTCGCTGACGTACAGCCTGATTTCCTTGGGCGCGCGTACGAATACCTGCTTCGGAAATTCGCCGAAGGCTCGGGTCAGAGTGCCGGTGAGTTTTTCACGCCGACCGAAGTCGGGTTTCTGATGGGACACATCATGCGCCCGAAGCCAGGCGACGAGTGCCATGATTACGCATGCGGCTCGGCCGGACTTCTGGTGAAGCTTCAGCTTGTGGGCAAGGAACTCGACCCGACAAGCAAGGTGCCGCTCAAACTGTATGGCCAGGAGCTCACCGCCGAGAGTTACGCTGTCGCGAAGATGAACGCGATCATCCACGACATGAGCATCGAGATGGCACGTGGCGACACGATGATCAATCCGAAGTTCAAGACTCCGGACAGCAAGCTTCGCACGTACGACATCGTGGTCGCCAACCCGATGTGGAACCAGCCCTTCAACCCCGACATTTTCGACGACGACCCGTTCGACCGGTTCCGCACGCAGGGTGGCAGCACTACCGGCAAGGGAGATTGGGCGTGGCTTCAGCATACGATGGCCTGCCTGAATGAGCGGGGTCGTGCTGCGGTAGTGCTGGATACTGGAGCCGTAACGCGCGGATCAGGGTCGAAGAACGAGGACAAGGAGCGCAACATCCGCAAATGGTTTGTCGATCGGGATCTCATCGACGGCGTGATCCTGCTGCCGGACAATCTTTTCTATAACACGTCGGCTGCTGGCGTGATTGTAGTGTTGTCGAAGCGCAAGCCTGCATCACGCAAGGATAGGATCGTCCTGCTGAACGCTTCACGTCGAGTGGAGAAGGGAAAGCCCAAGAACTTCATCCCCGAGGATGCCATCCGCCCTTTGGCGGCTAGCTATATGAGGGGAGATCCAGTTGAGGGGCAGATCGCCGTCATGACGCGGCAACAGGCAGAGGAGGCGGATTACAACCTTAGCCCGAGTCGGTGGGTGGGGAACGCAAAGCCCGAGGACCGGCGGCCGATCCAAGACATCGTTGCGGAGATGCTCCGGCTGGATGAAAAGGCGGCGAAGATTGATACGGAACTCGCGAAGCTCTTGGTTGGAGTTGGAGGACATCCATGATCCCAGCTGGTTGGACGGTAGAACCCCTTGCTGACATCGCTGACTACAAGGCCGGCCGGACCCCCGCTCGTGCAAGCCCTGAGTACTGGGGTGGTGCGGATGATGGGGTGCCTTGGGTGGCGATCTCAGACATGAACGAGTTCGGCACGATCAACGAGACAAAGGAGAGAATCACCAAGACGGCCTTTGACCATGTATTCCGCAGGGAAGCGGTGCGGGCCGGGACTCTCATTATGAGCTTCAAGCTGACGATAGGGCGCGTCGCCACTCTCGGCATCGACGCATGCCACAACGAGGCAATAATCTCCATCTACCCGAAGCCGGGCGTGGATAAGCGCTATTTGGGCTATTTCCTGGCCCAGATCGATTACGACACACTTCAGGACCGCCAAGTAAAGGGAAATACGCTCAATCGGGAAAAGATAGATCGCATCGAGATATGGCTTCCGCCATTGCACGAGCAGTCATCGATTGCGGACGTACTTGATCTGATCAGGCTTGGTATCCAACTGCAAGATCGAAGTCTAAGGGCCGCAAGAGAACTGAAGCGCGACGCGATGCGAGTCCTATTCTCTCAGGGCCTACGAGGTGAGGCCCTGAAGGAATCGGAGGTAGGACCGGTGCCCGAGAGTTGGCTGCTTGAACCGCTTGGAGCCCACTGCTTGGTCGCCTCAGGCGGCACACCGTCACGCGGCGATCCAGCCTACTGGCAAGGCGGGAAAATTCCTTGGGTTAAGACTGGGGAGATCGCCTATTGTGTCATCAACGAAACGGAAGAGCACATCACGAAGGCTGGTCTGGATGGATCAGCGGCCAAGCTACTACCAGCTGGAACGCTGCTAATGGCGATGTACGGACAGGGTGTCACGCGTGGCAAGGTAGCGATCCTTGGCATTGAGGCGGCATGCAACCAAGCGTGTGCTGCGATGAGACCGTCCGACGACGCAGTAGATCCCAAGTACTTGTATCACTTCCTCACTTATCGCTACGCGGCCATCCGCCAAATGGCACACGGTGGACACCAGCAAAACCTGAACTTGGACATCGTGAAAGATCTACCAGTCGCCTTTTCTCTCGAAGAAAACGAGCAGCAGGAAATCGTCGCAATCCTGGACGCGGTTGATCGCAAGATTGAACTCCACCGTCGCAAGCGAAACGTCATCGATGAACTCTTCAAGGCGCTGCTGCACAAGCTGATAACCGGTGAGATCCGCGTGGCCGATCTCGATCTGTCGGCGCTTGAAATCAAGCAGGATGCGAAAGTGGAGGCAGCGTGAGCGAGCTCAAGATCAGCGAAGCTGGCTCAGTCCAGTTCCCCATGGTTGCACATGCCGTAGCCGTTGGCTGGACTCCCATCACGTCGGAGGCCGCGAAGCAGAAGCGCGGTGGCGAGGAAGGAATGATCCTCCGTGACGAGGTCAAGGGGGCGCTGTCCCGGTTCAATCCATGGATGTCCGCCGAGGCCGTTCGTCAGGTCATCGAGAGGCTCGAGGCAATCCCGCCGACCATCGAAGGCAACCGAGAAATGCTCGGATGGCTGCGCGGCGAGCGGCAATGGTACGATGAGAACGAGAAGCGACACCGCCGCGTCCAGATCATCTCCTTCGATGCTCCAGGCGACAACGTCCTCCACATTACCTGGGAGTGGAAGCTCAAGCCGCCCGCACGGAAAGGCAATCGAGCCGACGTGATGTTCGTGATCAACGGCATTCCCGTCTGCATCGTCGAGCACAAGAACCCAAAGGACGGCGGGGCGATCGACCGCGGTGTCACACAGCTCAAGCGCTACGAGACGGAAACGCCCGAGTTGATCGGTGCGCCGCAGCTCTTCAACGTCACGCACCTGCTCGACTACTGGTACGGCGTTACCTGGAACGCGAATCGTCGCTACATGGCCCGCTGGAAGCAGAAGCCTGAAGAGACTTACCGGTTCGCGGTACAGGCTTTCTTCGAGCCAACCGATTTTCTCCGCACACTCCAGCACTGGATCCTCTTTTACGTCGAGGACGGGGAGACGCGCAAATCAGTTCTGCGTCAGCACCAGCGGAGCGCCATCGACAAGATTGTGGAGCGTTGTGAGGACACTAGTAAGAAACGGGGACTCGTCTGGCACACGCAGGGGTCGGGCAAGACCTTCACCCTGCTCACGGCAGCGAAGTTGATCCTGGAGGACAAGGAGCGCTTCAGGAACGCGACGGTCATCCTGATCGTAGACCGCACCGAGCTTGAAGGTCAGCTCAACGGCTGGGTCGAGAAAATGCTCGGCGAAATGCAGCAGCAGGATATTCCGGTCTGGCAAGCGAGCTCGAAAGCCGAGGTACAAGAGCTGCTCAAGACCGACAAGCGCGGTCTGATTATCTCGATGATCCACAAGTTCGAGGGAATGGAGAAAAACTCGAACACCCGCGAGAACATCTATGTCTTTATTGACGAGGCGCATCGCTCGGTCGCCAAAGACCTGGGCACCTACATGATGGCCGCAATTCCGAAGGCGACTATCATCGGCTTTACGGGTACGCCGATCGCATGGACAGCACAGGGCGAGGGTACCTTCAAGATCTTCGGTACAGACGACGAGCAAGGGTATCTCGACAAGTATTCGATTCGGGAATCAATCGAGGACGAGACGACTCTTCCCATTCGGCATACCATGGCGCCGAGCGAAATGACTGTGCCCGTCGAGCGCCTCGACAGGGAGTTCTTCGAGCTCGCCGCCGCCGAAGGCGTCACCGACATAGACGAGCTGAACAAAGTTCTCGATCGCGCGGTCGGATTGCGCACCTTCCTGACCGCTGACGACCGGATAGAGAAAGTTGCCGCCTTCGTCGGCGACCATTTCAGGCAGAACGTCCAGCCCCTCGGCTACAAGGCATTTCTTGTGGGAGTGAACCGCGAGGCATGCGCGAAGTACAAGCGCACCCTCGATAAGCTGCTGCCGCCTGAATGGTCAGAGGCGGTCTACACGGACAACCCGTCAGATGTCGTAGAACGCCCTCTCGTTGCCGAGCTCCAGCTTTCGCCTGAGCGCGAGAAAGATGTGCGCCTCCTGTTCAAGAAGCCGGGCGAGAATCCGAAGATTCTGATCGTGACGGACAAGCTTCTCACGGGATACGACGCGCCGCTGCTGTATTGCATGTATCTCGACAAGCCCATGCGCGATCACGTTTTGCTTCAGGCAATTGCCAGAGTAAACCGTCCGTATGTCGATGCGAACGGCGTTCAGAAGCGAATCGGTCTTGTCGTTGATTTCGTTGGCGTTCTCCGCGAGCTGAAGAAGGCGCTGCAATTCGACAGCGCCGATGTCAGCGGGGTCATCGAAGATCTCGACCTCCTGCTGAAGGACCTCCTCGTCAAGATCGAGAAGGCGCGAACCGATTACCTCGAAGTCGGTGACGGACGAAGCGCCGACGAGCGACTTGAGATGCTCGTGTACGGTCGATTCATCGAACCCGAACCGCGAAAGGCGTTCTTCGAGGCCTATAAGGAGATCGAGGCACTGTGGGAGATCCTGTCGCCTTCGCCCGAGCTGCGCGATCACATCACGGTCTTCAAGGCCCTCGCTCAACTCTACTCGGCTGTCCGGAATGCCTATTCGGATCGCGTAGGATACGTCGCCGATCTCGCCTACAAGACCGGGTTGCTCGTCAAGGAGAACGCCGCGCAGTATGGGCTCGGCCAGGTCATCAGGACGGTGACGTTTGACCTGAAGACTCTGGAGGGACTGCGCAGCGATCCGGGCACTGACGAAGGCAAGGTGTTCAATCTCGTTCGCGGCCTGCAGAAAGAGATTGACGACGACCCCGATACTGCGCCCCTGCTATACACCTTGAAAGATCGAGCGGAGCGAATCCTCAAGGATCTGGAGAATCGAAACGCGACGGGTCTCGCCGCCATGGACATGCTGGCGGCGCTGGCAAAAGAGAAGGATGACGCGATCAGAGCGGCAAAAGACAGCGGGCTTTCGACCCGCGCTTTTGGTGTCTATTGGAAATTGAAGGATGACGCCGCGCTTCTCGGAGCCGGCATTTCGGCAATGGAAATCGCCCGGGAAGCAGAAGCACTGCTTGCCCGGTTTGCGAATGCCAGGGTCAACCCAGACGAGCAGCGAAAGCTTCGCGCGGCGCTCTATCGTCCTCTTCTCAGTCTGTCCAAGGGAGAACGCGGGCGGGTTGTTGACAGCGTTCTCGCTGTCCTGATCGAAGGCGATGCCAATGCGGCGGCGTGACGTTCGGCGTGATCATCTTCGTAAAAGAGTCGAGTACTGGTCTGCGCGTCTAAAGGTTGAGCCTCGCATTGTGCGAGTGCAACGCATGAGGCGGAAGTGGGGTTCATGCTCGACCAACGGTGTGATTACTCTTGCCCGTGACCTGGCCAGCAGGGAACCGGGTTTCCAGGATTTCGTTATCGCTCACGAGCTTCTTCACCTTCGTGTCCCCAATCATGGGAAAGTATTCAAAGCGCTGATGAGCCTGCACCTGCCGAATTGGCGAAAGCACGACGTGTCAAGATTCAGACAGCGGCCGCCGGCCGGCGCGGTGGAATCAACGGGCGATTGAGAAACACCGTGAACGCAAGGCTGAGCGATGGTCGCCTTTCTCGGCCTACGAAGTCTTTGATAACATCCCGGATGAAGAGATTCGCGAACTCGAAGGTGCTTTCAGCCACATTTACAAGCGCGATGCGCAGGCCGATCGTCTCAACGTGGCTCGGGGGTTCAAGTCCAGTTACCTTGGTCCTAACAAAATGGTTACGGTCAACATCCACGAAGCAAAAACCCAACTCTCCAGACTCGTCGACCAGGCCGCAAAGGGCGAAGCCTTCGTAATCGCCAGGGCAGGCAAGCCGGTTGTCAAAGTTGTAGCGTTGGACTCGCCCGCGAAGCCGAACCGGCTGGGGTTCCTCGCCGGCGAGATATCTGTGCCCGACGACTTCAATAGTATGGCCGAGAACGAGATCGCTGCCCTGTTCGGTGCCGGGGACTGAAGCCTTGGAAGCAACAACTCCGTTCGGGCGCGGCACACTGCAGCGTTGAATCCGGAAACACACCCTTTTGATTGCCGACGCCGCGAAGTGATGTCGGGATAAGCCTGCAGCTTCCGAGATTTGCGGGCATACCACTCGCGGAGATCGGATGAAAACGCCAGCCGAAACAGTCAAAGCCGCCTTCGACGCCCTGAATATCGAAGATTGGGCCGGACTAATGGCCGCGTGTGATCCCGTCAGTCTCCGCGCATTCAAGCGCGAAACTGTCGAAGACTTGTCCGAAGAAAAGCACTACGACATCACGGTTGACGATCTCCGGGAGATCGATCCTGATATGCCTCGGGAAGTCGCCAAAATATCAGGTACAGGAGGTGAATCGGCGTACCAGTACCGGGTATCGTTTACAGCGTGAGCTGCTAACCGTTACAAGTCTCGATGAGCTTCGCGAAATGACGCCAGGGAAAGTTTTCACCCAACGGGTTCAGGCGCACTCGCCGCACCGGCGCCTTGAAGCTGAGTCCGTGACGCGCGAGCCGTGGGAGGAGCGGCAAGCTGGGGGGGAGCCAGATGCAGGGTCTCATTTCTGCAAGACTACACGGTCATACCGGTACGCCGTGATCGGACACGTTCTCGATGCCCCCGATATAGCCCATGTGCTCTATCGAAGTGAACAGACGGCAGAGAAGCTCTTTCCCGAGGAGTACCGGGCGTTGCCCCCACACCAAAGAGCGCGCGCACCTGCAAGTCGAGGGTGACGCTTGGATCACCAGCCTCCATCTTCGCAACACGTGATTGGCTGGACCCAAGCTGCCGAGAAAGCGGTCTGCGAGATCTTTAGTTGCGTGGCATGCCGCCGCAGAGTTGTGCCGCGCGTCAAAGGCCATTCGAAAGAAAGATGCAGCGTCAGTTCTAGCTGGGGTTTCCCAGTTTATCCGTGAGAATACAGCCGGGACCGTCTGAACTGGCTGCTAGCTTTGCTGATGCAGTTCGGTGGTGTGCAGCTTTGTCAGACCCCTTCGCTAGGATTGGACGATGGAGCTCTTAGGCTATGGTGAGGATGCCCTCACGTATTGGGCGATCACGCAACGATTGGACGCCCTTTTACAACCCTTCGGCGATTCCGCGGCGGCGACGGGTACGGTCTTCTTCCGTCCGAGCTTCGGTCGCCGATCGTCGAGCTGGAATGAAGACCCCAGTCGCAGAGGAGCCCAGTTCGGCGAGTTTGACAGCATCATCTCCACTGAGGCTGCTGTCTATCTGATTGAGGCGAAATGGAGTAGCTCCGGTGAGGTCGAGCCGGATAGAATTGTGCTCCGGGCTGAGCAGATTCGGCGCCATCGCGTTTTCGGCAGGTACCTGACTCTGTGGGGTGAACAATCGCCAGCTACCTGGGAGGAGTTTCACTCCAGGAACCCTGCGCTGGAAATACAGGGGCTGGCAGGGCGTTCAGAAAGCTGTGAGACCGCGCCGGTAGGTTCCCGTTTGGCGCGGAACCTGACCACCGTCCTCACGTGCTGTGCACGAGTAGGGAAACCCGTCCGGGATGTCATCCTGGTAGTCCATCCTGGGGCTCAGCCAGAGTTGAAGCCCAGGAGCGGACCAGAAGGGTTTCAAGTTGTTGAAATTGACTGCCCTGCCATGCGCGACGGCTTCATCCTGTTGGGCGATACATAACGAGAATCGCAATGAACCTGGCGCACCGCGAAGCCGTAGCAGGCTCGCGTCCAGCCCTAAGCCCAATGACCGGCACGGTCTAGCTGCCTGCCCGTTCGCATACGTGATTGCCAACTCCTGAGGGAAGCCAAGCTAGATCACACTCAAATTTCCTACGGCGACAATGTCTGATTCCCAGAAACTTCGACGAGTTTTTCTCCGGCTCCAATTCGGGCTTGAGTGTCGATTTGGTTGCCGGCAAGTCTGAGGGCGGTGGTCTAGGCAATCGACCGAGGACGTTTTCGAGCGGATCCTTGCTTCCGTACCCGATAGTTCGCGGAGAAAATCGCATCGCGTCGAGGTGTCGGCCGTCCTTCGTGACTTCATGGCACATCCGGCTCTCGCCCACGGAACATTAGTGTCTCGAAGAGCATTCCCGAAGAGGGCGAGTACCAGTGGCAAAGGGCTTGCCCTGACTATTGCGAGCCGCAAGGGCGGCAGTAAAAAAAGGGGTTCAAATGATGAGACTCAAAGGACCGATTTTTCTGGTGACTCTGGCGCTGGCCATGAGCCAGGCTCCGGAGGTTGCGACAGGCCAGGAAAAAGGCGGTGGCAAAGGCAAGGGTGGCGGGGCCCAGGCTGAGGGTAAGGGCCGTGGCGATAGACAGGCACAGGGGAAAGGCCAGAGTAAGGCCAAGGGCCAACCCGAGGGCCGCGGCGAGAAGCAAATCACTCAGCAGCGTGGACGCTCGGAGGAACAGCGAGCTTCGCGCGCGTACAGCAAGCGGATTGAAAAAACCGCTCCGGGGGTTGAGCAGGGAAAAAACCGAAGCGCGCGAAACAAGTTCACGCGCGTCGCTTCACCGAGTACCATGCCCCAGTCAGTCCGCCGCTTCGCCACGAGCCGTCGTGCTCATGACGTCGTCCTGGCCGCTGCAGTTTCGCACGCGTTTGCGCGCGGCCGCGGTGACGACCTTCGAATCGATCCGGATGGAAATGGAATGCGGCTAGCGAACCGCAAGGGAGATCGTCTGGTGTTTCTCGACGACGAGAGCGCACGAAACCTCGGCACGTGGAGGGTCGGCGTGATCGATGAAGACCTTCGTGAAGGCGGCCCCAGCTTCTGCCGGTCGGGAGAAGGTCACCCGGTGTGGGGAAGGCAGTGGTGCCTGGATAAGGGATTCGGCCTCGGCTCGTATCAGGATTTCAGGTGGGGACGCACGACCGACCTCGGCGACATCGTCTTCTCACAAGGCGGGTTCGGGAACAGTCTCGTCACCAGCGCTCTCGCGAGCCTGCTGGGCACGACTGCGTTCAACCGGCTCGCCCTCCACGCAGTCACACTGGGCCTCGTCGAACCGCTGACGGGAACGTGGTACGCCGAGCCGACCGGACCACAGCTGCTGCAGGTGAATTCCGGACCGCTGCCGGTCGCTGAGTTCGTCGATGTGAACCGGGACAATCGCGCCGATAACATGCTGATCGCGCTGCGCTCCTGGTAGCGGGCAGCGCTGATCAGGCTCAAGAGGACACGATGGCGAAAGCAAACAGGGGAGGATGGAAGGAATGCTCTCGTGGCCACAAATATCGCGGGCCCAACCCCTGTCCTGGGTGCTATCCGGGCTCGCGCAAAAAGCCGCGCCTGCCGAAGAGCAACTCGCGCAAATGAATGGCTGCAGAAGCTCGTCCGCAATTGGCTCGCCGCGCTAAAATGAAAGGAGACCGCTGATGTCGATTCCGCTTCTGATCGGGCTTCTCGTGATGGCGATCCTTATTGCCGCTGCGGCGGGGGTGTGGCGAGCGCGAACCAAAGACGCTGGCACCACGCAGTCGTCGGTGATGGTACTTCTGCTCGTTGCCGGGGCGGCGATGCTCGTGTTCTACCTTCTCCATGGAGGCTTCTGAACAGCCGATGGCCGGCGGTTCAATCGCGCCGGACTCGTAGCTGAAGGGTCGTAGCCTCAGCCCGTGTTGCGCAGCCCCTGTGCAACTCCGCTGAGCGTCGTCGCGAGCGCGTCCTGAATCGCCGACCGCTCACCCTCGCCGGCACCCGCTTCACCTGCCGCCAGCTTCTTCTTCATGAGAGAGATCTGAAGCAGCGACAGCGCGTCCACATAAGGGTTGCGGAGCGCGATCGCAGCCTGCAGCACCGGGTTGTCATCCAGCAGATGGTCGGCCCCGCGAATGCACAGCAGGGTCGCCACAGTCAGATCGAACTCGGCGCGGAGCCGCTCGAGTAACGCCCGCTCAGCCTCGTCCCCAAGCTCCGCGACGTATGCCTCGCCAATCTCAAGATCTGTTTTGGCGCATACCATCTCTATCTTGGCGAGAAGGTCATCAAAGAACGGCCAGATGCTTGTCATGCGGGCAAGCAGCTCGAGGCCTCCCGGCTCGTCCGCGATCTCCGCGAGAGCGCTGCCTGCTCCAAGCCACCCGGGGAGCATTATCCGCGTCTGCGTCCAGCCAAAACCCCACGGGATCGCGCGAATTCCGTCGATTCCCTTTGTCGCGCCGGGACGGTACGCGGGCCGCGAGCCGAAGCGCGCGTGCGCCAGCTCGTCCGCGGGAGTCACCTTCTGGAAGAAGGTGAACAGCGCCTCGCTCTCGTGCGCGAGCTCCCGATACACCTCCAGCGAGCGCCTGGCGAGCCGGCTCATCGCATCGTTCAGACGCTGCGTCTCCTCCGCGGGCACCGCGTCCCGCCAGTCGCTGAAGGCCTGCAGGAGTACCCCCGACAGGGTCACCTCCAGAGTGCGCTCGGCGATGGGCAGCAGCCCGAACTGCTGCGAGATGATCTCCCCCTGCTCGGTAATCTTGATGCGCCCTCCGACGGTGTCCGGCGGGAGCGCGCCGAGCGCGCGGTACACTGGTGAGCCCCCACCGCGCCCCACGCTTCCGCCCCTGCCATGAAACAGTCGCAGGTCCACACCTTCACGCCGGCAGACCTCGGCGAGTGCTTCCTGCGCGACATACAACGCCCACGACGATGCGATGATCCCCGCGTCCTTTCCGGAGTCGGAGTAGCCGATCATCACCTCCTGACGGTTTCCCCTCGCGGCGAGCTGGCGGCGATACACGTCGTCGGCGAAAAGAGTCACGATGATCTCCGGAGCGCGCTCCAGATCTCCCAGTGTCTCGAAAAGCGGTACGACATCGAGGCGTGACACGGGTGGATCCGCTGCGAGATCTACGAGCCCGGAATCGCGCGCAAGCAGGAGCACTCGCAGGAGATCGTCGGCTGACGTCGTCATCGACACGATGCAGGTGGATATCGCTGACTCACCGAGCTCGTGCTGGATCGTCCTGATTGCCGCGAACGTGTCGAGTACACGCCGCGTAGCTTCCTTCACCGGTAGATGCGCACCGACCAGCGGGCGTCTTCCAAGAAGCTCGCGGCGCAGGGCCGCCCCCTTCGGTGAACTGACGCCGAGCTGCGCGGAAATGTCGTCGATCGCGGCGGAGTGCGCTGCGGCGTGATCACGAATGTCCGTTACGAAGCCATGGAATCCGTGCGCGCGCACGCTGGCGAGAAGAGGCTCGAGCAGGGTGCGATGCGCCTGTTCCGCTCCGGCTGCGAGAAGCGTTTCGCTCACGATAAGCAGGTCGCTCTCGAACGCCGCGGCCTCCGGATACGCGGCTGGCATATGGGCGGGGCGCCCTGCATCGCGTGCAGCGACAAGCTCGCGAGCGGCGCCTATCCGCGCGGCCATGAAGGTCACCTTCAACCGCAGCGGCTCGTCTTCATTTCGTCTGGCGTTCGCATCCCACACCGCCGGGAGAGCCGCGCGATCCACCTCGAGCGATTCACGCAGCGCATCGGGCAGCCGGACGATTCGTGACGAGACAGAGAGGCGCTCCGCCAGATTGTCGAGGGCATCCCGGTACCGGCCGAGTATCACGTGGCTGCCGCGCCGAACGGCGGCGATGGTGACCTCGGGGGTGACGAACGGATTACCGTCGCGGTCGCCGCCCACCCAGTTTCCAATCCGGAGCGGGTTCGAGAAACGCACCGCTTCCGTTTCGGCGAACTCATCCTCGAACGCGCGCACCAGCGCGCCCCGCGCACCGGCGACCGCGTCGAGAAGTCGCGTCTCGAGGTACCAGAGCACCGTACTGACTTCATCCAGCACTGTCGGCCGATCCTGGCGAACTTCCGAGGTCAGCCACAGCAGCTCGATTTCCGCATCGAGCGCGTCCTCGAGCCCTCCGCGCTCGGCCGGCGGTACGAACTCACGCTGCAACAGCAGCTCAGCCACCCGTGCCTGCAAGGCGAGCAGCGTACGTCGTGTGGACTCCGTCGGGTGGGCGGTGAGCACCGGGCGCACATCCAGCCGCTCGATGGCCGCCGCAACATCCGTCGCCGAGTGTCCCTTCGCGCGCAGCTCGGCCATCGCCCAGCGGGCAGAAGCGAGCTGTGGCGGCGCGCTCTCATCCTGCTCGTACGCGCGCCGACGGCGAACGCGGTGAACCTGCTCCGCGGTGTTGATCAAAAGGAAGAACAGGGTGAACGCGCGGGCAGAGAGCGCAGCGAGGTCGATCGGCAACGACGCGACTTCCGCGAGCAGCGTCCGCAGCCCGGCCGCGTCCGGGTCGCCGCGGCGCCGGGCGCGGCATGCTCGACGCAAATTCTCGACGGTGTGAAACGCTTGGGCGCCTTCGAGCCTGCCGATCACCCGGCCCAGCGCCGCAGCGAGGCGGCGAACGTCCTCGTGGAGGGGGACGTCCTCGGGGCGCGTGCTCGGATCGACGGGAACGAACGCGGCGGTGTCGACTGGTTTCTCGAGCGCTCTAGCTGACGTTGACTCAGGAGCCACGATCACCCGAGACGCACGAAATACGCCTCTCTCAATGCGCCCGTGGCTGAACGCGCGCTGAGTGCGGCTTTGGCTCGCAGGCCGCTAAATTGGGTGAATGCAAACGGCCAACCCTGGAGAACATTCGCAATGAGCAACACCATCGTCGGGCTTCCGGAACGAAGCGAAGCCGCGCCTTACTACTTCACCTACATCGATCGTGTTCAGGACCCGGACATCATCTCCGTACTCGAGAGCCAGCTGGACACGACGCTCGAGTTCGGAGGGAAGATTTCGGATGACCGCTCACTCCATCGCTATGCGCAGGACAAGTGGAGCATTCGCGAGGTGATGAGCCATGTCAACGACACGGAGCGGTTGTTCGTCTTCCGCGCACTCTGGTTCGCGCGTGGGTTCGCCAGTCCCTTGCCGAGTTTCGACCAGAACACCGCTGTAGGAGGAGCGGTGGCCGACCAGATTCCATGGGCTCGGCATCTCGATGAGTTCCGCGTGGTTCGTCTGGCGACTCTGGCTTTCTTCAAGAACCTGCCGCGCGACGCCTGGATGCGCCGAGGCATTGCCAGCGATAATCCGTTCACCGTCCGCGCGCTGGCGTACATCGCGGCCGGCCACCTTTCGCACCACGCTGCCGTCCTCGGCGAACGCTACATGGAGGCTGGGAGCGAGCCTGCATAAGCCGGGCGGGCCGCTGGCGGGCCCCCTGCCTACCGTCATCGCCGGAAGATGAAAACGGGACGACCGGACAGCCGACCTCCGCGAACTGGGAGGCGGATGGTAGCGAGCAGGAACTTTCTTCCAGTGGGTACGCTTCAGATTGTCGAGTTTCGCCTTGCGAACGATGAGTAGCTGGCTGCAAAGCCCTGGTTGCAGCGTTACTTCGTCATCGGTACGTTTGCGGCTCCTGTTGCACGCTTGACGGAGTCTCAAACCCAGGAGTCACCATGTCGCGCGCTGCACTGCTGCTCGTTATACCAGTAATGCTGGCATGCACGAAGAGTGACGCACCGCCTGCCGACACCACCATAGCCGCATCTCCAGAAAGCGCACCTCTAGCCATTCCGGTGAACTACGCCGGGACGTGGACGGTGACCGTGATGCCCGAGGGAAAGGATACAGTCCTTCTCAGCTACCCTCTCGTGGCCACCAACGACAAAACGGGTTGGAAATTGACGTTGCCCGGCCGTGAGCCAATGGAGCCCCGCATTATCTCGCTGGATAGCGACAGCGTGGTCCTGGATAACGGTCCCTACCCGAGCGTTCTTCGCAAGGACGTGTCGGTGTCGACACACAGCACGATGCACATGGAAGGGGACAGGCTCGTGGGGACGACGATTGCGCGCTACAATACGAGGGGAGCTGATTCCGTAGTCACC